>WJJQ01000127.1 GCA_014729615.1 Candidatus Peregrinibacteria bacterium
GGAACAGGCGGAATAGAAGAAACGGGAGGAAGTGGCGGCAATACCGGTGGCATGGAAACAGGAGGAACAGGTGGAACTGAGACAGGTGGAAATGGCGGAACAGGCGGCATGGAAACCGGTGGTAGCGGTGGAAGCACAGGCGGCGCTGAAACTGGAGGAACCGGAGGATCCGCAGGTTCACCAAATTATACAAACCGTTGTGATACTATATTTGATTTTGGAGGCGAAAGACCGAGAGTTATAGATACTAGCATATCAGGCGGTGGGAAATACTCCGCGTGTCTTAGAACCGCTGACAATCATACGGATTGTGTGGAAAATATAACAAGCGGTTACACTTTTGACCTGGCCGGACATCAAGGGCCTGCGGCTCTTGCCATAGTTTCGGACGGATCTTTCAGTAGCGATATTAGTTTAAGAGTTATTGCTAAAGACTCTTATTTTGAGCAAACAAATGTTAGATACTATGATCTATTGGATGAAAATAATTTAGATTTGATTGTGTATAACGAGCAACAGGATTTAAGTGGCTCATATTACAGCGAAAAGTATTTAGATATTCTTCAGCATCATGGCTCATGTCATGTTGGAATGTCGCCAAGCTCAAGAATTTTCCCATACGCTGCGCCAAAAAATAATTTAAATACCTGTGCGGGAAGTAATCCCAATTATTTGCCAAGCGGAAGAGATAGTGTTTTTACTGATCCTCAAGGGGAGCTGGCAAAACCACAAAACTTTAGAGTTTTCGTACCGGCTACACCTTACTTTATATATATATGCGATGAGGAACTATAATTTATTTCTTAATACCTAAGCTATGAAAATAAACAAAGTCACTATTGTAATAGTAGTGTTGATTGCTGCTGTAGCAGTTGGAATAGGAGCAAGTTTTATTATGAATCCGGAAAACTTAAAAGCAGACGTTCTAAGTGGCAATAGTACAGTTAAAGGTAGTTTACAAGTATATAGGGATTTATATGTAAGAGGGGGTGGATTAGTATATGGTGATTTGGGAGTTGCCAAAAATAAATGGGGTTCAATTGTGATTAAAGACAATGGTAGCAATGGTTTTGTAGAATGTCCGGAGGGACAATATGTCATTGGTTACAATCAATCTACCAATGAGATTAAATGCGCTGGACTATAGCATCAAATATCATTTTTTAAGAGGCCGCTTAAAAAGGCGGCCTTTTTTAATAGAAAAAGCAATATAGACATATTAAAATAAATATGATATAATAACACGAAGTGCATATTTTTTAAAAATAAAAAAATGAATAAAACAAAAAGGATATCGCTAGCATTAGCTAGTTTATAAATAGGCTGTTTTTTAATATATCTTAACCCCAAAAAAACATGC
Source organism: Candidatus Peregrinibacteria bacterium (assembly GCA_014729615.1). Taxonomy (GTDB): domain Bacteria; phylum Patescibacteriota; class Gracilibacteria; order UBA1369; family UBA1369; genus WJJQ01. The sequence goes on from WJJQ01000127.1 coordinate 1,361, forward strand.
AAAAACAAAATTTACTTCTAGTCCTGGGTGCACTGGCAGTATCAGTTGCCATTGGCCTTGGCGTTGCAAATGTAGTCAATAATAACGACATCCAGGCTCAAGCAATTGGCGACGGCACATGTCCTGACTATGCTTATGACCACGAAAATGGCGATTACTACCCGGGAGAAACTGTACTTTACAATGATTTTGAATGGACTTGCAGCAATGCAAACCCTTGGTGGTGTTTATCTGAATCAGGTATGCTTGAAAGCGATGGAAGCAGAACAAGACAATATCCTGGTGATCTAGCCCACTGGGGCGATGGACGACCATGGATCAAAGGTGATTATATGCCCGAATGCGCGGGAGGAACGAATCCCGGTAACGATGATTTAACAGTAAATGATTTAACCGTTAACGGCTCAATTACAAATACTGCTTATAATCAGCTGGAAACAGATTTTGCTAATTTAAATACGGAAATCACAACCGGCACTTTAAATGCGACTGTTGTTAATGCTGATGGAATCAATGCTACAAATACTGTTCAGACAGAAACACTAAATGTAACAGGTGACATCAATGCCGGCGCAAACGTTAGAGCTGGTGAAGTTATAGATAACCACACTGAAACTAGTGGAAATTATGCCGGTTTTGTTATGTGTGACAGTAACAAATTTGTTGTTGGAGTTGATTTTGAAAACAAAGAATTGGTTTGTGCTCTCTTATAATTAGATTGCCCTTAAATAAGCCCCTCAGCCATATAGGTGGGGGGCTTTTTATTTATACGAATTTATTCTTGACTTTAACGCCGTCATTTTAGATAATGCAACATTCAATAATACAATTTATATCATAACCAAAATATTATGGGATGTTGCGGAGGCGGTGGAATGCCACCATTAGCGGTTGATTATCCGGCACCTGATTTCAAAGCTCAGGCTTATCATGACGGATCAATTGACCACCATTTATCACTTTCGGATTATAGAGGGAAATGGGTTTTACTTTTCTTTTATCCGCTTGATTTTACTTTTGTTTGCCCAACAGAACTTGTTGAGCTGGGCGCCATGAGAGAAGATTTTGAAAAAGAAAACTGCCAAATTCTTGGAGTATCTGTCGATTCGGTTTACTCACACATGAACTGGGCCGAAGCTGACAAAAAAATCAAAGACCTTGGATTCCCGCTTATTTCAGATCTAACAAAAGAAATCAGCGACGCATATGGCGTTTTACATCGCGATGGAATGAGTCTGCGTGGTGCTTTTTTAATTGATCCGGATGGTATTTTGCAATCTTACACTGTAAACAATGCAAACGTCGGCCGAAACGCGCAAGAGCTTCTTCGCACCTTGAAAGCTTTTAAAACGGGCGATCTATGCCCCGCCAGCTGGGATCAAGGCAAAGAAACACTCGGCAAAGCCTAGTCCACCCCATTCTTCGACAAGATTGGCAGACTATGGCATAAACATATTTGGGGGTAGAGAGCTTCATTTTGATAATGAAGCTCTCATTTTAAAAAGTTTTGCTTTTTTCAATAAAAAGCACTACAAATAAACCTTCTTGAACAAAAAAAATGCCAAAATATCTAATTACAACTCCGCATTCATCCGAATTTATTCCGCCCGAATTGAACCAAAGAATCCTCTCATCAGAACATGACATTCGAAATTCATGTGACGTAGGCACTGAGTTAATTGCTGGCGGCGTTAAGGGCGCACTTGATTCTTCTTTTTTTGGAGCTGTTCATAAAGCCAATATCAATAGGCTCACAGTAGATTTGAACAGAATACCAACCGGGTCGTCAAAGAATGGGGTTTACAGAGATAGGGATATGGCGGGGAATCCTATTTATAAACCGGGCAAAGAATTAGTTGCCGGTGAAAAATTTAAAATGCTGGAGACATATTATTATCCCTGGCACAACCAATTCGACAGATATTTAAGCACGGAGCCGCTACGCCTACACCTGGATTTACATAACGTCGTCTTTAATAGAAAAATAAAAAAAGCTAAATTTGGGGACTTTTGCGACGTTGATCTTGGCATACGGTCCGAGCCCGATTCATTTACGCCACATGATAAAGAAGGTCTTACATTCCCGCGCGGTGAAGTGGAAGGATTAATTGAATCAGTAACGAAACATTTTGGGGATTTTTTTGAAGAAACATTAAAACGCGATAAAGGTGAATTAAGAGTGGGATTATCACGAGTTTATCGTGGCGGATATAATGTGGTGAAAGGTCGTGACAGGGGGAATTTTGAAAACGGCACACCACGGTCGTTTCAAATAGAGTTTGTTCGCGAATATGGAACGGGCGCAAACGGTCTGCCCGATGCTCAAAAAATTGCCGCTTTATCAAAAGTTGTTGCAAAAATAGTTGATGACATTTTGACCAACACCTTAAAACAGTAAACTAAATTTTTACGCTGTCGTACGCCAGTGCAATAAAGCTTGTCTTTGTTTGCGTCTGCAAGATAGATCCCCGGGTATACAATTTTTGCGGATTTGACCAATGTGTCTGGTCATAGCCTTCCATCTCTTAATTTGCCTCAAATCATCATCGCATCGCCGTCCCATGAAATATCTGCAATACCATTGAAACCAACCGCGCGGATCTTCCGGGTAAATCCATCCCTTTTTACGCCAGTACGAAAGCGGTTTCGACGCGTTCAATCCAAAAAAATTCAAATCAGGATCATGTTTTTCATGACACAATTTCGCCTTTACAAACCAAGACTCCGGAAATTCCTTCCCGCAATCCGTCATGTATTTGCCCCCAAAAACACCCATTTCCAGCATTTGTTTCGGGGTGAGCTCGGGCTTAAAATCAACAGCAAAATTTTTCCCTTCGGGTTCGGTCAAATAATAAGAATAACCCTGTTGCATTAAGTCATTAACTGAAACTTTTTTTGCTTTCATAAAGATATTTTATGACAAAATTATAATATAAAGAAATGCACTTCACAAATGACCCCTACACGGTGTAGTATTCAATATTACTCATTAACTAAAAAACATATGAATATGCAAAGAAATCCGGTGGGATGGTTTGAAATCCCCGTAAACGACATGAATAGAGCAGTAAAATTTTACGAAACCGTTTTCGGATTCAAACTTGAATTACACAAAATGGGACCGGTTGACATGGCTTGGTTCCCCATGCTGCAAGACAAAGAAGGCGCGGCGGGCACATTGGCCAAAGGTGAAGGGTACAAACCGTCACATGAAGGAACGCTTGTCTATTTCACGGCGCATTCCGGTGATTTAAACAATGAACTTTCCAAAGTTAAAGATGCGGGCGGTAAAATCCTTGCCGAAAAATTTTCAATTGGGGAACACGGCTTTGTTGGACTGGTTGAAGATACCGAAGGCAACAGGATTGCAATTCATTCAATGAAATAAAATTCTTTTTGCGGCAGGCAAATGCTATAATCTGCTTAATTATTTAAGCGGGAAAACCATGAATCACGTCAATCATCTCAGAAATACAGCATATGTTTCAATCATTTTAGGGTCGGTAATTGCCCTTTTAATACTTGGAAGAATTGTATTTTTGCCCTTTGTTATAGCCATATTTGTCTGGCTAATCATTCGCAGTATCAGAAATTATTTACTGAAAATAAAGCTTGTTAAAAAATTCGTGGCCAATTGGGTATTAAGCATTGTTGCCACTCTAATAATTTTCTTTATAATTTTTATTGTTGGATCCTTACTATTGCAAAATATTGGGCAAATTTCAGAGCAATTACCTAGCTATGAAGAAAATGTTAATAATTTTATTCAATCATTTAGCGGTTATTTTGGGTTAAGTCAGGTTAAGGACTTGAATGAATTGGCCAGCAATATTGATTTCAATAGCTATTTTGCAGGCATTCTGAATTCATTTTCCGGCTTCATGAGCACTTTTTTAATGGTTTTGATTTACGTTTTGTTTTTACTGCTTGAAGAAAAGTCTTTGGGTGTTAAATTCAACAAACTTTTTTTCAGAAAAGACAAGCGCGAACAAGCGGAAAACATTTCACTGAAATTAAGTGAATCGGTTGAAGAATACATTTTCATTAAAACGGTAGTCAGCCTACTTGCGGCGTTTTTAAGCTATTTGATCTTAATATATTTCAATATAGATTTCGCGTTTTTCTGGGCGTTTCTAATTTATATAACCAGTTACATTCCAAATATTGGAGCCTTTATAGGCATGATTTTTCCCGCTTTGTTCAGCGTTTTGCAAACCAGTTCCATTCAAACCCTCGTTATATTATTGGTTGTTTTAGGTGTGATCCAATTTGTAACAGGTAGCGTACTTGAGCCGAAATGGATGGGCAGAAGCATGAACTTAAGTACCGTAGTAGTGTTATTATCTTTAGCTGTTTGGGGATCGATTTGGGGCATAATTGGTATGATTCTTAGTGTGCCGTTAACTATGGTCATAAGCATTGTACTGGCTCAATTCCCACAAACAGAAAAAGTATCTATGATCCTTTCAGAAAAAGGACAAGTTCCAAAATAATTTTGACTTTTCAGATGTTTCGAATAAGAATACTCCTCTTATATGAAACATTTTAAAAGACATTTAGCTTTTGGATTAGCTGCGCTTGCTGTGTCATGTGCAAAGCCGAATGAAAGTCCATCCGGGTCCAAATCAAAAAAGGCCGTTCAATCCGAGCCGCAAAATGACTTGGTAAGCCTGGTTGCCGAGTACAACACAAGAGCCACCCTTGCTATTACATACATGGACGGATTCACTGACGCAAAAGCAAATAAGCTCGATGAGATTTGTCAAAAGAAAGAGGAAAATACCGACTTAAATAGCCGCAATTTGCATTTATCAAACAAAATCCGTGAACATTTCGAAAGTAATAGTAGTGGTGAATTATTAAAAAAATGCGTTACCGGTGAGGAAGTTTCCAATAAATGCAATGAAGTTCTTAAATCCTCTGCGGGACAACAACTGCTGGAACAACGAAAAATTAGTGCGGAATACCATGAAAAATTGGCTAAATGCTATAAGGATCATGAAGCGCAAATTAGCGATCAGCCAATAACGGATTATTAATATTCAAGCTAAAAGACTAGCTGACGAAAAAAATCGACACAGCATATCCTTGACGATCAAGAAAAATAGTATATAAGGAATAA
>WJJQ01000128.1 GCA_014729615.1 Candidatus Peregrinibacteria bacterium
ATCACTTCCTGTAAAAACTCATGACAAGCCTCCTTTAGTAAAGGGTGGGGGAATCACGTTTAACGTACGGAAGAAGAATCTGCGCTATTTGTTTCACGTGAAACAATTGGAATTATTATTACTATGACTAAGACTTTGTGCTAATACTAAAAAATGTTTCACGTGAAACAATTCAAAAAATTTTGCAACAAAAAATTCCCACTTGGGAATTTTTTGTTAGTGCCACAACATATGGCGTGGTGGACTTTGGGGGAGTCGAACCCCCGACCTCTGCAATGCGAATGCAGCGCTCTAGCCAACTGAGCTAAAAGCCCTTTCAAAATGTGTCACGTGAAACATCCAGCGTCCTCGATCTATAGCTAGGACCAAATACTAAGATTGAAATATTGTTTCACGTGAAACATTATATCAAAGTTAAAAATGTATTATGTTTATTAATAAATACATGGTGTTCCCGGGTGGAATCGAACCACCATCTGAGACTTAGGAGGTCCCCGTTTTATCCATTAAACTACAGGAACTTATGCGTCGTAAAATATATAAATATCAACTTTTTGCCTTTATTAAGCGAAAATTACTATACTCTATAACTAATTTTATGTCAAATAACCAATACCAAAATTCCAATCACCAATTAACATATAATTAAAACGCATTGGTTATTATCAATATTGATAATTGGTAATTGATTCGCATATAATAGACTAAGTTGACAGTATCTTTAAGTTGCCATAAGATATGCAAATCAATTATGGCAAACAAGAAATCAGCGCTCAAAGAATTGCGCAAAACCCAAAAAAGAACAACGCACAACAATCGTATGAAGACGCATTTTAAGCATCTTTATCGTCAATGCGTAGATCTTATTGAAGCAAATGAAATGGACAAGGCAAAAGAAAAAGCTGTCGAGTTTCAACAAACCGCCGACAAAGCCGCCAAGCGCCATATTATTTCTAGAAATCGCGCGAACCGCAAAAAATCAGCTTTATGGGACATGATTCACGGCAAACGCCAAACTCCTCCCATCAAAGGTAAAGGTAAGGGTAAGGTTAAAACATTAAAAACAGAACCCGCACCGGAACCTGAAACGCAAAAAACGGAAGAACCGGCACCCGAAACCCAACCACAAGAATCAACCGAAAAAACAGCCTAAACCGCTGTTTTTTTACTTCCTTTGTTCAGCTAGTGGCTGGTAGCTAGTAACTAATATAATAATTGCACCAATTCATCTCCAGTCGCAAGAGAATGTCTCGAAGCGTAAAGTGCTTTCAAAAATTGTTGCAGCCTTTCATCAGCATTATTAATTTTCATACCGCTTAACTTTTTCTGCACGAATGGATGCGCACCCTTGACCATACCTTCATGCACCATGTGCCAAGTCCGCGTCTGCGAAAGTGCTGTATTTAAAATCGTATTAATATCAAAATCTCGACAATACTCCAACCATTTCTTATTATCAACCAACAGCCAATCAACCAAAGTGTACACATTATCCACCTTCACCGATCCGGACTCAACCGCACGCTCATCCAAAACCCGCATAACCTGCAACGCCGTATCAATTGCCCATAAATCACTCTGATACTTCTGAATCAAAGAGGGAACCAGCTTAACATCCACGCCATACCTCTTACACAAATCCGCTACAATCCTATTTAATTCCGCTCCTTTTGCCGGCTCATGAGCATAAACAAACAATTCTTTCTCTTTGAAAGATTTAACCGCGGTCGCTTTTGGCGCTTTATCCTCATAATCAATCACAACCGTGATATCACCGTCCTTATAAACCGCGTTCCGCAGATTAGACGCCTGCTTTGCCGTCAACTGACTCATCAACCCCTCACACACAAGCAGCTTCTTGGATGCAAACAACGACTGATTCCCCAACCTGGAAAGCACAGCCTCATAAAGGTTGTCTGAAGGTAGATGCTCAACCGTATCACCCTTCTCATCGTATTTCTTTTTATACGCACCAATAAGATCCCGATACTTCAATCGTGCCCTAAACCCATCCGGCCCCGCGCAAATAACTAGCATGCTGATAGCTTATATCACCGTATTATACGAAGCAACTGTACAAAGTCAGGCATGCCTGACTTCAACAGCACTTCTAACAAAGCACCTTCCTCATTCCTTGACCAAAAACCTTTTGCATTCTTAACTTTTCTCGCACTTTCATCCCATACCCGGAGATGAAACCACGGCAAACGATATCAAAGTTCCCGAAATCGCTTTCCTCAAATGCATTATCGTCTTTGACGGCAACATGATGCTACTGCGCGGCGCAAATGATACCGATGAAAATTTCGCTGTGGAAGTGGCTAGTGACCGTTACCAAAATCTTGGAACCCTTCGCGCACTCATCCAAGACTTCACAGGCCATGAATTTATTCAAGTCACAGGTAGGCAGACCTCGGGGCTTTCAATCTACTTCCGCGACGACACCTCTGTAGCCAAAACCCACCCTGCAAAGGCGCCCTCGGACCAAGACGACTCATAACCCGACTCCCCGTCGGTGTTCTCATATCCAAAAAGACGCCCCGACCAAACATCACCAAATAACTAGAAATATTCACAATTATTACCAAGCATCCGCCCAAAAAGAGACGCCCCAACGGAGACATCTCTACCTGTTATTAATAATATCGCGAAGCGATTCTTTGACGTGGTACGCGGGACGATTGGTACGCGGGACGATAATCGGTAATTGGTAATCGTTAATCAGTAATTTCTGTTCGAAAATTATTATTTCTTAATTATTATTTATTATCCCGCATCAATTTATAATATATTTGCGGGACCCCGCCAAAGGCGGTGGTTTGTTATTTATTATTTTATTGCGGTCATCTCCTCCCAATTCTTCCCCGCCTTCGCATCAACAACAATCGGACACCCAATATTCTCAACATTTTGCATGGTCTCCACAACTAGTTTAGCGACTTTTTTAACTTCCTTCTCCGGAACCTCTAAAACCAACTCATCATGTACCTGCAATAACAATCTGGCTTGCTTGGAAACCTTGGGCAACTCTTTCGCCACCTCAATCATGGCCAGTTTTATCAAATCCGCTTCCGTGCCCTGAATCGGCATATTTATCGCCATCCTCTCTGCTTGCGCTCTAACCATTTGCAACGGAGAATTAATCTCCGGCAAAGGCCTCTTCCTGCCAAACAATGTTTCAATATAACCTTGCTTCTTGGCCAAAGCTTTAGATACGGTCATATACTCCTTAATACCTTCAAAAGCCTCAAAATACTTGGCAATAAATTCACGCGCCTCATTATAAGAAATATCTGCAACTCTGGACAACCCTTGCGGCCCCTGCCCAAATAATAATCCAAAATTAATCGCTTTGGCCACGCGCCTCTGATCCTTGCTCACATCCTTCAATTCCAAATCCCAAATCTTTGCCGCGGTTGCCGTATGAATGTCCATACCTTTCTCAAACGCCTCAAGCATCACCTTATCTTTAGCCAACGCGGCCGCTATTCTCAACTCAATCTGCGAATAGTCGCATGCCAGTAATTTATACCCCTTTGGCGCAATAAAACCTTTGCGCACCCTTCTGCCCAACTCTGTCCTAATCGGAATATTCTGTAAGTTCGGCTCTGACGATGACAATCTGCCCGTAGCGGTTACCGCTTGATTAAACGTAGTATGCACCCTGCCTTCATCATCGGCCAGCTCCGGTATAGCCTCCACATAAGTCGATAACAACTTCGCCAACTCCCGATAATCCTCAATCATTTCAATAATTTCATGCTGACCATGAAGCTTCTCCAATTCTGACGCGGCCGTGGAAATACCGGTCTTGCCTCGCTTTATTCCCTGCGAAGGCATTTCCAGCACTTCAAATAAAATGTGCCCCAACTGCTTGGGAGATAGGGGATTAAATTCTTCACCCGCCAATTTGTGCATCTTTTTCTCCAAAGATTTCTTCTCTTTACGCAACTCATCAGCCAACTTCTTAAAATACTTCACATCCACCTTTAAACCTTTTTTCTCCATTTCCGCCAAGATCCCAATCAAAGGTATCTCAAACCTTTGCATAACCTGATCCAGCTTCTGCTCTTCCAATTCTTCTTTTAACCGGCCCTCCAACTCTCTCACCGCGTCCAAAGCTTCAACATACTTACCGACATCTAAAAACTTCTCCAACTTCAAAGCCGCCACCGATTTTAAATCATGCCCGCGCTCACCCGCCGCCAGCAAATACGCCGCAATCTCCGTATCAAAATCCATGCCCTTTAATTCCATACCCAATGCACCCGCCCAATGCCAAATCGCCTTTAACCCATGCCCGACTTTCCTAATTCCTTCATCGCTAATCATTTTTCTCAAAAGTTCCCTGGAGCTTTTATCATCCAAAACAGCTTTCGCGATGGTCGCCGTCACCTTCTCACTCCCCAAAACCACCTGTGGCAAATCCTCAAATAAAGATTCCTGCAAAACCTCCGGCAAATAAACATACAACCTACCCTCCTTGCTAACCTCATCTAGAAAGTTCTTAAGGTTCTCAACATCTTTAACATCTCGATACTCTATCGAACTACGAATTTCGAACTTCGAACTACGCTTTTTCTGAGCAGAATCGTTGTTCGTGGTTCGTTGTTCGTGGTTCGTTTGTTTCCCGAATAAACGGGAAATCAAACTCTTAAACCCAAACCTCGCAAATAACTTCACAGCTTCATCTTGATCTACTTTCCTGCGCAGTAAATCCCTTGTCTTAACTTTAAGCGGAGCATTGGTCACGATCCTTACAATAGGAAGGGTCTCCATAGCCACGCTTTCGCCTTCTAACAACTTCTTTCTCACTCCGGGCTTAATATCGCTACTCTCATTTTTGGCGGCCTTAAAAACCCCTTTTAAGTCATCATACTTTTGCAACAACTCAGTCATCGTCTTCTCACCAATCCCTTTAATCCCCGGGATATTATCCGATGCGTCCCCGCGCACAGCCTTAAAATCAACCACCTGGTCCGGCCTCAAACCCGTAATCTTCTCCAAAGTTTCCGGCGTATAGACAACCGTCTCACTCACACCCTTTTTAAACGCTACAACATTTACATTTTCCGAAATGAGCTGCCAAGCATCCTTATCACCAGTGAGGAGTAAAACCTTATAACCATCCTTTTCCAGCTTTACCGCCAAGGTGCCCAAAAGGTCATCCGCCTCATAACCGTCCAGTTCCAAATTTGTACCACCCAAAACCTCAACCACCTCTTTCACATCATCAAACTGATCATAAAAAGCCTGATCCTGCTTAACCCTGGTAGCCTTATAAGTTTCCAACTGCTCATGCCTAAAAGTCGGCGCTTCCGTATCCCAGCAAACCGCCAAAACATCCGGTCGCTCAGCCCCTAATATTTTTATCAAAATAGATGTAAACCCATAAACCGCATTAACAAGTTTCCCATCCTGAGCAGTCATGGGCGGCAACGCGTGCCAAGCTCTGTGAATGAGGGCATTCGCATCAATAACCAACGCTTTTTTGTTGCTCATAATGTACTTAAAGTACCTTAAATTACAACTCAAGTCCAATTGTCCGAACCTTGATTAAACTTGATTACTTAAGGAATAAAAATAATTTATACTTTAAGTAACCAAGGTAATATGAGCGAAAATCATGCTTAATCAAGGTTCGGACAATAAAAAATATCGCCCCCTCGTCCACCGTAGCTTCATGCGAAGGTGGGAGCGATACCCTCATTATTGATCGGTAATTGTTAATCGGTAATTGTCGCGAGCAATCTGCGAGCGACATGCGGTCTATAAGTAATCGCCACATCAACCCCCTTTTTCACAATCCTTTTGGTCGCCATATTTGAATTTGCCTTATCATAAGCCGCCACTTTAATGCCTTGCCCACGCAGCCACTCCATCCTCTTTTTCGTAAGCGAGCCCCGGCGCGCTCCCACAGCCCAAGGTTCAACCGCCAAAACCCGCTTCCACATTTCTCTGGAGCCGCGTAGCGCCGACCAAGTATGCAATAACACCAAGCGCCTAACATCCGGCAACTCTTCACGCATCTTCTCCAGCGCATCCAACTCAAACGATGAAATAATTGTCCGCTCCCGCAATTGTCTGCTCGTCTTTAATTTGTTTATTAAAAGCGGAATTGCCTTAACGTCTTTAACCTCAATATCCAATTGCACGGGATAGGGGATGGACTCCGTAATTTCATTTAGAGTCAAGATCTGCCCGGCACCCCTCAACTTTAAAGCTTTCAATTCTTTTACCGTAAGCTTATCCATGGAGTGTGGAATTCCGGCAATCCGCGACAAATCCTTGTCATGCCCCACAACCAAAACTCCGTCTTTGGATACCCTCACATCAAACTCAATACCGTCAGCCCCCGCCTGAATGGCCTGCAAAAAAGACAAGAGAGTATTCTCCTGCACATGCCTGTTAGGCATTCCTCTGTGTCCAAAAACTAACATCTAGACCCAATCTTACATCAAAAGTCTTAAATAACAAATATCAAATGGCAAGAGCTGACTCCAACCATCTCCTTCCTCTTAAAATAAAAGTGGGCATCATAATTAACATGGCGGTGAAGTTGCCGGTTGACATTTCCCGTATATTTGCTTACATATACTAAGTCCCTTACAGCGCGGAGGTGCCATGATCAAATTAAAACAAGCTCTGGATGCCGTAAAACTTTATGAAAATGCCTATAAAAACGGCATCGAACATCCGGATTATCGAGTTTTTCAACGTGAAGAAGAATTACGTACCCGTCTCGCGCAAGCCATTGCTTCAACACATCCTGAACTGAATCCTGACAATCTCGACGACCTGGCCAAAGTTGCCGACCTGCCTCCCAATGACATCCTTTCCAAAGCCGCCCAAAGCCTTTACCTTGATTACACGGATTTCTTGCGTAAGGAATTCGGCCTGAACCCGCCCAAGCCAAAAAGCAAATCTCGACCCATCAGAAACTTCGCCGATATACAAGAAACATTCAGCGAACTTTGCGTCAGTAAAAATGACGGTCAAACCATGACTTGGAGCCCCGCGGAACTTACGGCCTTTCATCGTCTTTGCGTCAGGCTCGCCAGAGACAATCGCCTTAGCACCGATCAAGTCATGTCCGGATTCAAATCCTTTGACGACCTCACAGTCAATGAAGCTTCCATCTATTTGGCTGAGCGCCTCTTCGAAATCCTCCAAAGCTAACTCCAACGTCCGTCTGGACGTTTTTTTATTCTCTTGATAACATCTCATACACGTACAACGTACCAAGTACCATGTACCGCGTTTTGGAATAAATTATTATATTCAATTACCAGGTACCCGGTACCTGGCACCCGGTACGATAGTATGGCGTGATAGCCAAGTGGTAAGGCACGGGTCTGCAAAACCTGTATTCGCGGGTTCGATTCCCGCTCACGCCTCCAGTCTCCAAGGTTTCTTGGAGGCTTTTATTTTCTAAAGAGCGGGAATCGAACAAGGGGATGGTAAGGGGAAATCTTTCCCCTTACATGCCGGGGGTGACAGGAGCTTGTCGTGTTTAACGCGACATGCGACGTCAGAGGGGCGGAAGCCCTTATGATAAGTGAGATATCCCGCTCACGCCTCCAGTCTCCAAGGTTTCTTGGAGGCTTTTATTTTCTAAAGAGCGGGAATCGAACAAGGGGATGGTAAGGGGAAAGTTAAACGTCTCGACAAATTCCGCTTTTTTCGCTAACCTCTCCATGGACAAAAAACTGGATAAGAGGTCCCATGCGCGATCGTTCACAATCCCAAGAACAAATCCATGCGGTGATTCATCGTATGAGTTCAAACCCACCACCTGATGTTTGTGATTCCCAAAGCCGCATACCCACACTTCGCCCCGAAGACGGTGTACTCACCACTTGGCAAGTACTGGCCTTGTTAAGCTCTGTAGTCGTTTTCACGCTCATTATCGCCATCCTTATCATCTGGCGACTTCAATCCTCATGAAACGGCACAACGACGATGGCCTGTTCGGCATCTTATTGACTAAAATGCATCAAAGCCACATCAAAGACAGCGCCGCCGCTAAACTCATATTGATCGGATTGGTAATCATGCTTGCCCTCGCTTTCCTGGCAACCAAAGCTCTTTTTACCGGTACATAAATGAAAAACCGCAAGATCTACGGCATCATTGAAATCGTTATTCTCACCATCAGCCTGTCAGTCCTTGCCTACACCATAGCTCACCATCACTTCCAACTCCCGCCTTTCTTCTAGGGAGTCTTTTTTTACCAACCCTTAACAATATAATAAAAATCGTGTAAATCCTGATCTAAAAATCCTGGCACGTCGTTCG
>WJJQ01000129.1 GCA_014729615.1 Candidatus Peregrinibacteria bacterium
ATCTACAGCAAGGACAAGAACAACGCCATATCCGATTTAATTACACACAGCACACCCAGACAAGATTTTTTTCTTTTTCTAATTTTTTCTGTGTGTATGTCCACAATCGGTTTATTGCAAAACAATGTGGCCATCATTATCGGGTCCATGCTTATAGCCCCCGTGCTATACCCCATTCTGGGCATAGCCATGGGAACCGTAATGGCGAATAAATTATTAATATTTCGATCTGTAAGAACATTTTTTTCATCCTTTATTTTGGCGATCGGCGCGGGCGCGCTGGTAACGCTTTTTTTTCATATTCCCGCCAACGGAGATTTTTTTGAATTAACACCCGAATTATATTTAAGAATAACCCCCACGCTGGCGGACGCCGCCGTTGCTGTAATCGCGGGCCTCGCGGCTTCATTTGCTTTGGTTAAACCTCAATTAAGCGAATCTTTGCCCGGTGTTGCCATATCTGTTGCCTTGGTACCACCATTGGCGGCTGTTGGAATTGGCATTACACAACTTGATCTCGCAATTATAACGGGCGCGTTAATTCAGTTTTTAATTAATACACTCGGTATTTTATTTGCATGTGTAACAGTTTTTTCACTTATGAATTTCTATGTTAAATCTGACATCGCGGAAGAAGTAATAAAAGAAGAAGATAAAGAACTTAAAAAAATTAATGGTAAAAAATAAGATATTCATAGCAGTTTTTATTCTTAGTTTGTTCTTAAGTGGATGCAGCTTTTTGACCTTACCTCTTGAAAATGAAGCGCAACATGATGATCCTGTTAAGAACTGGAATCTTCTTACGGAAGACTTGAAAAATCTTATCATAGTTCAAATTGATCCTCGCAAATACAAACTTCAAATCATTGAAAACAGTCCGACTGAACCAAAAACCATCGAAGAAATCCATAATCAAAATAATGCTGTCGTAAGCTTCAACGGACAATTTTTTAATGAGGATTTTGAACCGTTGGGCCTATTAATCAGCGATGGACAAGTTATCAGCGAAAAAACCAAATCCGACTTAATGGAAGGAATAATCGCAGTCGACCAAAATTTTAACGCGCGACTTTTTCCCGCAGGCGCGAATTTGGAAAACATAGAATTCGCCATACAAAACGGTCCGATTTTATTGGACGAAAAAGGCCAAAACCTCTTTACAAGCGAAACCGGAAAAATTGCCAGCAGAACCGCTCTTGGTCTGGACAAAAACAATAATTTAATCTTAATTGTTATTAAACAAAGCGTATTGAATTATGACAATGTTATTTCACTTCATGAATTCGGCAAATTACTTGAAGAGCAACCTGAATTCAAAGAAATGGGATTACACTCGGTATTAAATTTAGATGGCGGACCTTCAAGCGGGTTAGCACTTAAAGACAGCTATTTCCCTGAAATGGAAAAGGTTCAAAACATAATTATTGTAACAGAAAGATGATCGAAAAATTCTATTTTATCAGTGATACGGAATTGGGACGTGGCGACATTACAGATGACTTCAAAGATGACAATGGCTTAAATTCATTCATAGCAGGTATAACCCATGAAAAAAGCGACAAAACAACTCTTGTTTTTAACGGAGACTCGATCGATTTTTTAAAAATGGCTCACCAAAACAATTATCCCAGAGCGATTACCGAAGAAATTTCATTATGGAAACTTGAAGAATGCTTTACCGCGCACAGCAACGTATTCGACGCATTAAAAAAATTTTTACAGGATAAAAAGAATCATTTATTTTTTGTAATTGGAAATCACGACGCCGACCTGGCCTGGCCCAAAATCCAAACCAGACTTAAGCAATTTTTAAATGCCGAACACAGAATTACTTTTGATTTTAAATTTAATCAACACGGCATTCACGCGGAGCACGGCCACCTTTTCGATGCCTTTTTCATGCACAGCCTGAAAAAAATTTTCACAACATGGCGAGGCCGCAAAATACTGAATCTACCCTTCGGTTATTACGCTTCATCACAATACTTAATTGATATCAAGCGTAAATTTCCACACGTTGATCAACTTTTTCCTAAACATATCGCCCTTCATCAGCATCCCACTTACAGAAAATACGCATCGAGCGTTGTAAACAAATTGACTTTACGAACTATACTCAAATACCCGTTTTACACTATTTTCAATCCCACATACAAACTGCCAATCGGCAGATTCATACGCCACACGGTCAGATACGGTCGCGAATATCTTGACGACAACGCATTCATTGATCACCGCATCAAACAAGTCTGTCATAAGAACCCCAATGCAAAAGTCATTATTATGGGACACGCGCACCTTGCAATCGACCGCAAAGAAAGCAATAAACACGTTATAATTACCGACACTTGGCGCGAAGAATACGACATGGAACACAATCTTGAACGCAAACCCCGCACTTTCGCCAAAGTGATTGTTGAAGACGGATCAGTTCGCGATGCAGGTTTGCACATTTTCCAACAATAGTGATTTTTGTGTAAGGTTTTTGATTCCACCACATTTTAGAACAATTTAATGTGAGAGTCTTTGGCACAAATGGCTTAGGGAAGCCATTTTTTGATGGCTATCGCGACACAATTTGACAACCACACGCAAGCCTTAAAGCGTGATTTTTGGCTTCTTTCTGCTATAATAATGGATACTTATTTTGTAACTAACTTGAATATGAGTGATCAAC
>WJJQ01000130.1 GCA_014729615.1 Candidatus Peregrinibacteria bacterium
CTATTTAGCCTGCTGCCATTTATTTTCATTGCGGGGTTCCTTATTTTCATGATGAGACAAGCTCAAAGCAGCAATAATCAAGCCATGAGTTTTGGCCGAAGTCAGGCCCGTATGAATGACCAAAACAAACCTCAAACCACATTCAAAGATGTAGCGGGCGCAAAAGAAGCGAAAGAAGAACTCGTTGAAGTGGTTGATTTTCTTAAAAACCCCTCAAAATACACCAGTATGGGCGCCAAAATTCCAAAAGGAGTACTATTGGTGGGCGCGCCCGGAACAGGTAAAACCCTGTTGGCAAGAGCGGTTGCAGGTGAAGCAAAAGTGCCATTTTTTAATATAAGCGGTTCTGAATTTGTGGAAATGTTTGTGGGTGTTGGCGCGAGTCGTGTTCGAGACTTATTTAAAAAAGCAAAACGTAATGCTCCTTGCATTGTTTTTATCGATGAAATAGACGCGGTCGGAAGACAACGCGGTGCCGGTCTGGGAGGTGGAAACGATGAAAGAGAACAAACATTAAACCAGATCCTGACCGAAATGGATGGCTTTGAACAAGGAACAAACATCATAGTCATGGCCGCGACCAACCGGCCCGACGTACTTGATCCGGCACTGTTAAGACCGGGACGCTTTGACAGAAGAGTCGTAGTGGATGTACCCGATATTGAAGCACGAAAAGAAATTTTGGAAGTACACGCCAGAAATAAACATCTCGAAAAAAATGTGGACATGCAAATAATAGCTGCGCACACACCCGGATTCACGGGAGCTGATTTGGAAAACTTAATGAATGAAGCGGCAATTTTGGCAGCCAAAAATGACCAAAAAACAATTTCAATGTCTGACCTGGAAATGTCTATTGAAAAAGTAATGATGGGACCGGAAAGAAAAACACGTGTTTTATCGAAAGAAGAAAGAAAGAAAACGGCTTATCATGAAGTCGGACACGCAGTTGTCGGTCATGTTTTACCCAACTGCGAACCGGTACATAAAATATCAATAGTATCCCGAGGCATGGCCTTGGGTGTCACCTGGTTTTTACCCGAGGAAGACAAACACCTGTACGCGAAAAGTAAATTTCTTGATGAAATGTGTTCATTATTAGGAGGATACGTTGCCGAGGAAACTTTCTTTGGTGAAGTTTCCACAGGTGCGTCTAACGACCTGGAAAAAGCCACAAATATGGCAAGACGCATGGTAACCGAATATGGTATGAGTTCTATGGGACCGGTTATATTCGGCGACAAAAACAATGAAGTATTCCTTGGACGAGATTACGGCCATGTAAGAAATTACAGTGAAGAAATAGCTGCAAGTATCGACAAAGAAATTCGCAAATTTATTGATGAAAGCTACGCCCGAACAAAGAAGATTGTCAAGGAACATAAAGAAGATATAATAAGAGTCGCGGAAGCACTACTTAAAAAAGAAACACTTGTCAAAAAAGAATTCATTAAAATTTTTGATAACAAAAAAACCAAAAGTAAGAAAACTTCATCTAAAAAATAATGTCTGATCCCGGGTTCAAAAACAAGCCAATAGCAGGTATAAGCAAGGGTAATTCTCAAACAAACCTTGATGAACAAACCGAAGGCCAACTTGCCCTTGATGTATACCAAACACCGACTCATATAGTAATTGTTGCTCCGATTGCCGGTGTAAAAATGGACGACATTAAAGTCAGCATCACGGAAGACGTTTTAACAATTAAAGGATCACGAGATTTGGAATTCACAGTCCCCGATGAAGATTATTACACTCAGGAATGCTTTTGGGGAGATTTTTCCAGATCATTGGTTCTTCCATCCGCTGTTGATACAACTAAAATAGAAGCAAGTTTTAAAAATGCCGTTTTGAAAATAACTATCCCGAAAACGGAAAAAACGAAAACTAAGGTTATTCGCATTAAATCCAACTAACTCTTTTTTATGAAAATTCGTAAAGCAGTATTCCCGGTTGGGGGCTATGGCACGCGGTTTCTTCCCGTTACCAAAGCACAACCAAAAGAAATGCTTCCAATTGTAGATAAACCCGTAATACAGTATTTAGTTGAAGAAGCGGTTAACGCCGGAATAGAAGAAATAGTAATGGTAACAGGTCGCGGTAAACGAGCCATTGAAGACCACTTCGACCACTCATTTGAATTGGAATACAACCTGGTGGAAAAAGGTAAACACGATCTTTTGGCCGAAGTTAGAAACATTGAAAAATTGGCGCGCTTTGTTTATGTCAGGCAACCAATGCCACTTGGTGACGGTCATGCCATTTTATGCGCCAAAGATGTTATAGGAAACGAACCCTTTGCCGTTTTATTCGGAGATGACATTATAGACAACGATGTTCCCGCAATAAAACAGTTAATGGACACTTATGAAGAAAAAGAATCTTGCTGTATTGGCCTCGAAGAAGTGCCGGGTGAAGACATTAAGAATTACGGTGTGGTCGCAGGTGAAATGAAAAACGATCGGTTAATACATGTTAATAACTTGGTAGAAAAACCCTCACCTAAAGATGCACCTTCCAACCTTGGTATTATTGGTAAATATGTATGTACTCCAGAAATATTCGAAGCACTTGAAAGCGCAAATAAATCCAAAGATGGAGAAATAAGACTGATTGATGGCTTCATTAAATTAATGGACAAACAAAACATATATGGTTTGAAACTTGAAGGAAACAGATATGACACGGGTAATAAATTTGGCTTAATAAAGGCAACTATAGATTTCGCTTTAAAAAGAAAAGATCTGGGTCCTCTAGTAAAAGAATACTTAAGCACACTTGAAAAAAACTGAAAAATCCGTTATTATGTCATGATACTCAAAAACAAAAATAAAAATCATGACAAACGAAAATTTTTCAGGAAACGATGTTTCTTTCAAGTCCGACATAGAACTTCTTATTAAAGAAGCGGATCAAAAAAAATTGTCAGGTGAACATGACAAAGCAATTAAAATTTGCGAAAACATTCTAATGCATGACCTGAATTGTCAGGAAGCTTATGAAGAAATTGGCGACAACTATTTAAGTCTGCGCCAATACGAAAAAGCAAAGAAAGCTTTGCAAAAAGCAATCCAATTAAACCCGCGAAGTGCCAATGCGAATTATTTACTTGGATTCGTTTTTTCCGCGCTTGGTAATTTCGACAAATCAGTTGAATACCTTGATCGAGCGGACGAAATAGAACCAAATCACCCTGAAATTTTACGATGCCTTGGTTGGTCCGTTTTTCATCAAGGTGACAAAAAACGTGGAGTTATTTTATTGGAAAGAGCATTGAATCTTGCCGAACACGATCCATTAATATTAAGTGACCTGGGTGTATGTTATTTAAATGAAAAAAACTTCGACCGAAGTGCCATTCTCTTTAAAAAAGTGCTTGAAATTGAGCCGGAAAATGAAAAAGCCCGTGAATGCTTAAACGCGGTTCGCTTTTTTCAAAAGGAATTCAAAAAGTTACGTTCAAACAAAACCAAAAACAAAAAACAACACTAATTAAAATTAGGCTTTTAACAGTGTTTATATTAAAAAGCTCCCTCTGTAAGTAAGGGAGCTTTTTAAAAAAATTGCTAATGCATACTTAATAATATATCATTACTCCGCTTATTAACCCCCTTTTTCTATGAAAAAAATTCTTGCAATTCTATTTGGCTTGGTTTTAGCCTTTACTTTAGCTTCTGCTGAATTCCTTCCAATTTGGCATGGTGGCGAATCAACTTTCAATGACAGTGAAAGTTTTAATATCTGGTATTCTGATTCTGTTCAAAAAATGGCAAACGCAGGGATTATAAAAGGATATGACGATGGAAATTTCAATCCCAACAACAATGTAACTCGTGCTGAATTGGCTGTTATGATGGATCGCTTTGAAACAGCAATGACTGAATCCCGCAACAGAGATTTAAGAATAATATTAGAGCATTATGGTACCGCAGAAGCTGTTGATGCTGTTTATAGGCCATTTGTTGCAATGGCGGAAGCCGGATGGGAAAAAATGCAAACACAAGCCGACATCGATGTATATATCAGTACGGAATATATTGTATATGAGGATGACAATTATGTTGTTTATAATAGTCCTGGCGCCTTGATTACTAAGGCTGTTGAAATTAAATCAGGTGATAAAGCCGGATATTACGGTCCTTTTATTGATATGTAATAATACATGCAAAAGCGTTTTCAATAGAAAACGCTTTTTTGCTATAAAACCTTGCCAAAAACAGAAAATTGTATAAGAATAGCAAAGCTCTACAGGTGAGTGATCGCCTGATTCGATCTTTAAAAAAGACTACAGGGCAATGCATATATTTGTATTGCCTTCAGGAGGAAAGTCCGAGCACTAAAGAAGCCCCGCACATATAAAATATGTGCGCCGACGATAACTCCTAACGGGAGTGGCCGCAAAACCTAACAAGATTGCGGTACGGAAAGTGCCACAGAGACAATTAAAGCTTTGCCTAAAAGTCCGCTCAACGCTGACTCCCATGACAAGGCCAAAGGTGAAAAGCCCCACAAAGTGGGGATCGCCGGCCGAATATGCCGGCATTGGTAAACCCTATTGAGTGCAAGGTGGAATGGAAAAATGCGAATCGCATTAGCGCTTCTTATGCCGCATTTTTACCACCGCTCGAGCATTATTGCAAAATAATGCCTAGATAGATGATCACATCCGGCCAAACTTGCATATGCAACACTTGCCTGGAAACAAAACTCGGCTTATGATCCTGTAGAGCATTTCAAAAAATATGAAACTATCAGAAATAATACTTGGTTTGTTGCGAATCCCCACAGATTTCTTATTGGGACTGCTGGGCTTTTTTGTCGCATACCAAATCAGAAGTAAAACGGACCTAATACCCGGCATTGAACTTCCGCTGGATTTGACATCTTTTCCACCACTCAACGAATACCTGTTATTTGCGGCATCAGTAACAACAATACTCATTCTAATTCTGGCCTTTAACAGACTTTATTCCCTTAAAATCAGAACCTCAACCGGCAAAGAAATCGGTAAAATAATCTCGTCAACACTAATATGGCTAATGCTTATTATAGCTTACTTTTTTGTTATAAGAGCATTCCCCTTTTCTCGTCTGGCGCTTGCTTATGCATGGTTACTAACAACAATGTTTATCATTTCGGGAAGATTATTTATTAGATTAATAGAGCTTATCCTAAACAAATTTAACATTGGACGATTTAATTTGCTCTTCATTGGCAACAATCAATTCACTACGCAAATAGCAAAAAAACTGAAGAAAAATCCCCGATACAAAATTATGGGATTCGTCGATGGACAAGACCAAAATAATATTATCCCCTTTTTGGGTCACATTGAAAAACTTGAAGAAATAATCAAAAAACAAAAAATAGACGAAATCATACAGACAAAATCCAACATAGAAACAGAAAAAGCGGAATCAATTCTGGAATTTTGCAGAGAAAATCATATTCGATACAGCTTTGTCCCCGATGTGCTGGCCATGCATAAAACCAACATCGACATTGAAGTGTTTGATCATATACCAGTCATAAAAATGAAACCGACTCCGCTTGATGGATGGGGTCGCGTAGCCAAAAGAATCACAGATTTTATTCTTGCGTTATTCGGCTTAATAGTTCTTTCACCTTTACTCCTTCTAACCGCAATTGCGATAAAGCTTGATTCAAAAGGAACAATACTTTTCAAATACCTGGATGACGGATCAAGAGTCAAAAGAGTTGGACAATACGGAAAGCTGTTCAACTTTTTCAAATTCCGTTCCATGCACCCAAACACGCACAATTTAAGATACACAAAACTATCTGAAAACAATACTCGCAAAGAATCACCCCTTGTAAAGATAAAAAACGATCCCCGTGTAACCAGAGTGGGCAAATTCATACGTCGCACCAGTATCGACGAACTGCCCCAATTATGGAACGTAATAAAGGGTGAGATGAGTTTGGTGGGGCCTAGACCGCATTTGCCTGAAGAAGTGGCAAATTATAAAAAGCACCATAAATTTGTTTTAACGGTTAAACCTGGAATCACCGGCCTCGCTCAAATCAGCGGACGTAGCGATCTGGATTTTGAAGAAGAAGTAAGACTCGATACTTACTACATTGAAAACTGGTCTATTTGGAAAGATTTTTACATTATTTTTAAGACAATTTTCGTTATTTTTAAAAACTATAACGAATAACTGTAATCTCTTTATCAGCATTGCTATTCAATACAATCTCATATAAACTTAACAATCGAATTTAAGACTTTTTATGGTTTACAAATTAATTAATAAAATACTTGGAGATCCGAATGAACGAGCATTAAAAAAATTATGGCCTATCGTTGAACACATTAACAAAATTGAACAGGAATTAGCACAAAATTTAACGCTGGAAAAGGTTCCTGAAAAGACAAACGAATTAAAAGAAAAGCTTAAAAACGGATCAACGCTGGATGACATTCTCCCCGAAGCTTTCGCGCTTGTTAAATATACATGCCGTGCCTTAATAGGTCATAAATGGGACGTAAGGGGTAACGAAAAAGAGTGGGACATGGTGCCTTATGATGTTCAATTACTTGGTGGAATAGTTTTGCATCAGGGTAAGATTGCGGAAATGAAAACGGGTGAAGGTAAAACCCTTGTTTGTACTATGCCCGTCTTCTTAAATGCACTGGAAGAAAAAGGAGTACATGTAGTTACCGTTAATGATTATTTGGCCACCCGTGACGCCGAATGGATGAGCGGACTTTATAAAGCACTGGGGTTAACCATTGGTATTATCAATCATGGTCAAACTCCGGACGAAAAACGTCAAGCTTATGCCTGCGACATTACCTATGGAACAAATAATGAATTCGGTTTCGACTATTTAAGAGACAACATGGCGGTTAGAAAAGAAAATCTTGTAATGCGCGATTTGGGATACGCTATTGTCGATGAAGTGGATTCCATTTTAATTGACGAAGCCCGAACCCCCTTAATAATTTCAGCGCCCGCGGCGGAATCAACCGGGACTTATCAAAAATATTCACAGCTGATTGGATCTTTGCAAGAACACACTGATTTTGTGATTGACGAAAAGGGAAAAACAGCCACTCTAACAGAAGAAGGAATTGCTAAAATGGAACAAAAACTTGGAGTCGATAACATTTATACAGATGCCGGATTTATGGAGGTTCATCACATTGAACAAGCATTAAAAGCAAAAACGGTCTTTCAAAAAGATATCGATTATGTTGTAAAAGATGGTCAAATAGTCATTGTAGATGAGTTTACTGGTCGCTTAATGGAAGGACGCCGTTATTCCGACGGCCTTCATCAGGCTATTGAAGCGAAAGAAAATGTGGAAATAAAACGCGAAAGCCGTACATTAGCGACAATTTCTTTTCAAAATTACTTCCGCATTTACAAAAAATTAGCCGGTATGACAGGTACGGCCATGACTGAAGCTGAAGAATTTTTGCAGATTTACGGCCTTGATCCCATAGCCATTCCAACCAACAAAGAAATTGTCAGAAAAGACCAAACCGACCTTATTTACAAAAATCAAAAAGGTAAATATTTGGCTATTGCTAAAAAAGTAAAAGAAGCCAATGACAAAGGACAACCGGTTTTAATCGGTACCATTTCAATTGAAAAGTCCGAAGTATTAAGTCGTTTACTGGCGGCCGAAGGCATTGAACATTCGGTTTTAAACGCAAAACACCATGAACGCGAAGCGGAAATAGTCTCAAATGCCGGTCAAAAAGGAGCTGCAACCATAGCCACAAACATGGCCGGTCGCGGTACGGACATTAAACTTGGCGATGGCGTAAAAGAAGCGGGAGGATTGCTTGTAATCGGTACGGAAAGGCATGAATCAAGACGAATCGACAATCAGCTTAGAGGACGAAGTGGACGACAAGGTGACCCGGGTGAAACCCAGTTTTTCGTTTCAATGGAGGATGATTTAATGCGCATGTTCGGATCCGATCGTATTAGAAACATGATGGATCAATTTAATATTCCGGACGACATGCCCATTCAAAATTCCTGGATCAGCGGAACAATTGAATCCGCGCAAAAGAAAGTTGAAGGACGCAACTTTGATGTACGTAAGCATCTTGTAGAATACGATGATGTGATTAACAAACATCGTGAAATTATTTACGCAAGAAGAAAAAAACTACTGGAAGAAGACAGCATTAAGAATGAAATTTTTATCCAAATCGAAAAGGAAGTGGAAAAACTGGTCATATACCATACACCTGAAGCAAAGGACACCGAATGGAATTATGTTGAGTTGCTTGAAGATATCAATGCAATCCATAAAAGTGAAACTGAACCCTTAAATATTGATGACCTTAAAAAATTCAACAACCGAGAAGACCTTATAGAGAAAATCAAAGACTACCTTTTCAAAGAATACTCCAACAAAGAAGCAGAATTAACGGATCCCGACATTATGCGCCAAATTGAAAAAGGAGTTACGTTGAATATTGTCGACACTTTATGGATGGAGCACATCGATAATCTGCAACAATTACGTGAAAGTGTTGCCCTTAGAGGATACGCTCAACGGAATCCGCTAATGGAATATCAGGAGCAAGCATTTATAATGTTTGAAAAATTATTGGCTTCCATTCAAAGCAATAGCGTTACCACATTATTCAAATTGAATTTTCAACAACAGTTACCGGAACATCTGTTAAAATCATCTCAACCACGAAACATTATTACAAATGACGATCAAATAAGTAGCGTAACCGAGGGTAACCATAATTTCGCCAGCCCTTTAATAAGACAGCGACAAACGGGTAATCCAACCGTAATAAGAGCGAATCAATCACCGACAACGGCGCAACACGAAGAAAAAGTTGGCAGAAACGACCCTTGCCCATGTGGCAGTGGCAAAAAGTATAAAAAATGCCACGGACAATTTTAACCTCAGCTCATGAAAAATGAAACAATAAACACTTTGGACAAAATTACCTGGTTTTTGGTGGGTTTTTTGGCCGCTTTTTTTTCACTGATAATTTTCATAAAAATATTTGCAAATTTTTGGGCCTTGGTCACGGGATTAATAGTAAATTTCGTTGCAATTTATTTCATTAGAAAAAAAGCAAAAAACAAAAAAGTGGTGACCTTGTCCACGGGGGCTTTTACTTCGACAGTGTTCATTGTTGCCGCGCTTCTATTGGCTTTCATTTTCGCACCCCTCATCTGGTCACAAATATCGGGCTAATAGCCATTTGGCTTATTTTGATGCCACCTCCAGGCATCCTGAAGGATTGTTTCTATATCGTCTTTTTTCGGATTCCAACCAAGTTTTTCTCTTATTTTTACACTATCGGCAATTAAAACAGCCGGATCCCCTGCCCTTCTTGCAGACTCTTCAGCCACAACTTTTTTACCCGTAACTTTCTCAACAGCATTTATAACTTCCTTAACTGTAAAACCCGATCCGCTTCCAATGTTAAAAATATCGCTCGCTCCTCCATCCAACAAGTATTTTAAAGCAAGTATATGAGCATCAATTAAATCGGATACATGCACATAATCACGCACACATGTTCCATCTTTAGTATCATAATCAGTTCCATACACAGACACTTTGTCTCTTAAACCCAATATATGTTGCAAAACAATAGGAATCAAATGAGTTTCAGGATCATGATCTTCCCCTATTTCACCGCCTGCATCGGCTCCCGCGGCGTTAAAATACCTTAATGCCACATATTTCAAATCATAAAAATGCTCATATTTCTTCAATATGTTTTCAAACATAAGTTTTGTAACACCATAATAATTTGTCGGATCAGTCGGATCATTTTCTTTTATGGGAACATTTTCGGGATTGCCATAAACGGCCGCCGTAGAAGAGAAAATAATCTTCATGACGGAATTTCTTCGCATC
Source organism: Candidatus Peregrinibacteria bacterium (assembly GCA_014729615.1). Taxonomy (GTDB): domain Bacteria; phylum Patescibacteriota; class Gracilibacteria; order UBA1369; family UBA1369; genus WJJQ01. The sequence continues at coordinate 9,883 of WJJQ01000130.1, forward strand.
GCCTCAAGCAGGTTTTGACTATTCATTACATTATTCCTCAAAAAATCAGCAGGCTCTTTCATTGAAAGGCCTGCCTCAATCGACCCCGCAAAATGCATTACAGCATCAATTTTGTTATGTTGAAAAAACCTGTAAACAGCTTTATAGTCTTCCAAATCAATCTTGTTTGGTTCAGCTCTGGAATCCACGGCAGAAAGATGCCCTTTTGAAAGATTGTCAATAACCTTAACATCATACCCTTCATCACACAAAGCTTTCACTGCATGCGAACCGATATATCCGGCACCTCCTGTTACAAGTATTGTTTGCATTAAAAAAAATTATTCCTTTACTATACATCTATATACCACAGAATTAACGTTAGGATAAGTAGCCAGCATTTCCGCCGTGTTCACAGTCAAAATTGCGGGTGAAGCATCAAGATCATATTTTGAATAATTCAACTCCAGCATACTGCCGGTACTGACCGTTCGAAAAGAATCCATATCGGCATATGATAAAAATTCAGTTTCCCCCATTCCTCTTGCGTCACAATAAAGTGAAC
>WJJQ01000131.1 GCA_014729615.1 Candidatus Peregrinibacteria bacterium
ATTCAAAGCAAACGCATTCCGAAAATTTGCAAAAACAATTAAAAAAGAAATTTTTTCCTCAGGAGAAAGTTTAGCAAATCGTTGTCCATCAATAAATTCGTCAAATAAAACCGGATGCGCTGTTAAGTGGATTTCGAATAATTCTCTGCAACCCTCCAAATCATCATCCTCAAAAAGGCAAGCCAGGTTCTTATCAATAATAGCCTTTTGATACAATCCATAATTAGCAATTTCTTCTAAAAAAACATATCCGTCATCAATCTGACCGGATTTTCTAAGAACGTCCAAGGCATCAAAATATGATTTTAATGCAAAAACTTTGTTTCGCGTTCTTGCCTGATCACCTGCTCTTCTTAAAAAAGAAAACGCCTGATCTAATTCTTCCAAAACTGCATATGCTGTACCAATTGCATATTTAACTTCATAACTATCGGGTTGAATTTTACTCGCTTTTCTTAAGGATTTAAGAGCATCCCTTACATCCTCTGCCATAACGGCATTTTGTAAACACTGTAAACCGGCTTCAAAATGATGCCTTCCTTTTCTTGAAAATTCTGTCCTGGTAAGATCATTTGCTTCAGCCAATAATTGGTTTGCACTGGATAAATTAGCATGCAAAACAGAACCCATTTGAGTCATACCTTGAACCACATTGATTGTTCCTCTACTAATCTCATTGACTATAGTTCTTTGTAATGCGTCGCCCCGCTCATCAATTTTAGCAACAATACGAGCACCTTGATCAGAAACAGCCTCTGTCATGATTGTACTACTCGTATTAGCAGCTATACCAATTGCCTGAATAGTTCTGGCATTATTATCCCTCAATACCTGCCTTATTTCATTCCCCTGCGTCTCAATAGTATAAGAAATATCTTGAACCGCTATTTCAACACTTTCACCAATATGCGCAGCAGCCTCCGCTATTGCATTCTCAATACCACCCATTTGCTCAATCAGTACACTCATAGAAAATTCAAACTGATCAACAAAATTCCCCATAACAACTCCCAAATCCACAATATCTTCATCAATTTCTGTAAGTTTATCTAAACTTGCTTCTTGCCAATCCAATAATGCATCAAGTCGTTCATTTGTGCCGCGGGCTAGATTTAGACTTTCTTGATGTCTTGTTTGAGCCTCTCGTCTATTCTTTTCTCCTTCCGCAACAATTAATTCACCCAAACCCGACATATTATTTTCCATCGCATAAGAAAAATCGTCACTTAAACTCATAAACAATTCTCTACTTGCTCCATACATCTGGCTACCCAAATGACTCATAATTTGAGATGTTCTTTCCCTATCCAATTCACGATGCTGCACAAATTGCTGTCCACCATGTATTTTAACAAGTGCATCCAAACTATCCTGTTGTAATCCAATCATCTTTTCATGAAAACGCTGTGCCTCTTCCCGGCCCTTCATTTGTTCAATCACCATTCTGCCATCATCCGTCATGCTAAAAGGACGCACAGGTGTGTTATGAACATAGCTTTCCAGAATTCTGCCATCAAGTTTCGACATATCACAATTTATGAGAACATAATTTATAGCATATGGCAAAATTTGTCCACCTAAAATATTTCCCGCCCGGGCGGGAATCAACCTTCCGAGCCCTAATTATACCCTCCAACCTGCAAATCCCACATTTTGCCGTACATACTTCCCTTTTTGTTGACCAAATCGGCATGAGTACCTGTCTCAACTATGCGCCCTTCTTCAATCACAAAAATTTTATCTGCTTTCATAACGGTCGATAATCTGTGAGCAATAATAAAAGCCGTCTTGTTTTTCCAAAGATTTTCAAGCGCGCGCTGGATCAAAACCTCGCTCTCACTGTCCAAAGAACTGGTTGCTTCATCTAAAACCAAAATCCGCGCATTGCTCAAAATGGCGCGCGCTATGGCCACCCTTTGCCGCTGTCCCCCCGAAAGCTTCACCCCTCTTTCACCCACAAAAGTATTATATCCATCTTTAAATCTCATAATAAATTCATGGCAATAAGCCATTTTCGCCGCCGCCATAACCTCTTCATCGGTCGCGCTTCGCCTTCCATAACGAATATTCTCCATTATTGTTCTATGAAACATAATCGGATCCTGCGGTACCAAAGCCACCTGCGCCCTTAAACTGTCCTGCGTAAAATCATCAATACTGACTCCATCAAGCAAAATCTTTCCTTTATTAATATTATACAAACGCAGCAAAAGCTTAACGACAGTCGACTTTCCACCACCGGAAGGCCCGATTAAAGCCACCTTTTGCGCCGGTTTCACCTCAAAACTCAAGTTTTCAATCACCTTTTCTCCTTTATTATAAGAGAAAAATACCGAATCAAAATGTACACCGCCTCTCTTGATCGGCAAATCACGCGCGCCTTTTTTATCTTCAATATCATGTTTTTGCAGTAAAATTTCCGCCATTTCTTCCGCGTCGGAAAAGGATTCATACAAATCCCTCACCAGGCGACCAAAATCCCAAGTTCTAAAGAAAATCTGCAATAGTAAACCTTGAATCAAAACCAAATCCACCGCGGCCACCGAACCGCTAAACCACAAGTTAAGCGCAATATAAAGCACAACCAATTCAAGAATTGTCATAAAAACCCCCTGCCAAAGCTCAATATAAAAACCGAAAGTCCAGGCTTTTCTTGTTTTTTTCATCCAATCATCAACAATCACCATAAATTGATTGTATTCATAGCGCAAACCGGCAAACAATTTAACGTTTGCATTGTTGGTAAAAGTATCGGCCAGCGCCCCCGACACAACCGAATCCGCGGCCGCTTTAGCAAGGTCAAACTTTACTTTCTTAAGAGCAAACCAATAATTCACACTTAAAAATACCACAACCCAAACAACTACAACCCACCCCAAAACAGCTTGTATTAAAAACAACCAAATCAAAACAAACACAATTGTTAAAAACAATCTGAAAAAATTCCATGTAAAAATATCGGCCACCCTTTCAAACGCGCGCACATATCTATTCACCTTTTTAACAAGGGATCCTATAAAAGTATTATTAAAGAACTCAAATGAATGTTTATGGATATAATTAAAAGCATCCGTTGCCAAATTACCCATAGCCCTGGTTTGAAAGTAAATATTCACCACATGCACAACTTTATCTCCCAAAATTTCAACTAAAACCACGCCCGCGTACAATAACAACAATCCCAGCGCGGAACTATATATCGCTTGATTAACATCGGGCGCGGATATTATCACATCCAAAAAATCCCGAAACACGACATGCGCGTAAATCTGCGCGAATACATGCGCGACAGTGGCCATCAACAACACAACAACGGCCCATTTAAATTTTTTCACCTGAGCGAAAAACAATCTGATTGTTTCTTTTCTTGGCTTGTTCATAACAAATAATTATGCCGGATTATCCCCGGCCATGTATATAACGCTTCTTTTCAGCTTTCATTACAAAAAAGCTTAAAAACATTGTTGATTGCTCATATTCATCAGGGTTAAAGTACACATAATTATAGCAGAAAGAAGCCAAAATACACGCTTTAAGGCTTGCGAACGGCTGTCAAATTGTGTCGCAATCACCATCGAAAAATGGCGCCCCTAAGCCAAATACGCAAACCCGCCCGGTCTAAAATTTTTCTAAAATGTGGTGGAACCTCGGTGCTCATGCAAAAAAAACCCTTGCATGTGTCCGCATTGTATACTACACTTTGTAGTGTATTTTAAGTATTGAAAATTCGGTCAACTTGGTTTATGTTGTAGCTCGCAAATGTTAAGCGGATGTAGCTCAGCTGGCTAGAGCGCAACCTTGCCAAGGTTGAGGTCACGGGTTCGAACCCCGTTATCCGCTCCATTTTTTAATTTTCAGTTTTAAAATCAAAAACTATTTCTTAACTAAACTAAAATGAATAAGTTTTTAGTACTAACAGGGATGCTTGTTGCGTCAGTTTTGCTTGTCGCATGCGTTCAAAATCCCGGCAATCAAATGACAGATAATAATGAGCCAATGGCGGCAGACACACAGCCCGTAGGTTCCGACACTTCGGTGGACGCGGCGGATAATCCATTGCCTGAAGGCGTACCCACACCGCCGGTATTAGAAGAAAGTGAAAGTGATATGGAAGAAGAAGATAGCATGGAACTGTTGGCTTATTTAGAATCCACAGCTGAAGAATTTAATGAACTGCGAGGTGAAGAGCCCGTTGTGGCTTTTTTCCATGCAAACTGGTGTCCAACATGCCGTGCCATGGAAAAAGAAATTCTTGAAGATCCATCTCAATTCCCCGCGGGAACAAAAATATTAAAACTGGATTATGACGAGGAAACTGAATTAAAAAATGAACTTGGAGTAAAAATTCAATCTACGGTAATTGTTTTTGATGCGGAGGGAAATGAAATTTATACAGCAACAGACCCTGCGTTTGACGACTTTATTGCCGCGATAGAAAAATCATTTGAAGCTTAACAAATAACTTATGGAATTCTTAATACCATCATTTATTGCCGGAGTACTGACAGTTCTTGCTCCATGTACGGTGATTCTTTTGCCCGCTATTCTGGGAGGATCATTGTCGGGCAAAAACATCTGGAAGCCACTTATTGTGGCGGCCAGCCTCGGTGTTTCTGTGTTTGTTTTTACTCTGCTTTTGAAGGTTGGTATAGATGCCATAAATATTAATGAAAGGGTTTTACAAATTGTTTCGGGTGTGATTATTGGTTTGCTTGGATTAATAATGATTTTTCCAACCATCTGGGACAATATTCAGATTAAACTCGGCCTGTATAAAAGTGAAAATCTTGTTCACAAGACCAATGAAAAGGAAGGAATTGCCGGATCCATTGCTTTGGGGGTAGCTTTGGGTCCGGTTTTCTCGACATGTTCACCAACTTACTTTTTCATAATTGGAACAATACTGCCGCAGGATTTGGGTATTGGTTTGGTTAATCTTGCTGTCTACACCCTGGGGCTTGTGTTGGTTTTGCTATTAATAGGATACGGAGGCCGGGCAGTTGTTAAAAAGTTAAAATTCGCCTCAAACCCTACAGGATGGTTTAAAAGAATACTGGGCATTTTACTTGTTATAATCGGTATTATTTTTATAACGGACACTTATAAGGACATTGAAGTGGCTATTCTCGACCTGGCGGGCGATAACTATGTTTTACTTGAAATTGAAGATTCTCTTCTGGGCAGATAACTGCTATAGTGTTTCGCGAGTTATAGCTTATTTTTCTTTGCATGTCGCGAAAACTGAAAATGAGATCAATAATAATGGGCTTGTTCCTGGCACTTGGTGTGCTTCTTTTTGTCGTTTTAATATGGCGCACGGGAATCAATGAAATAATCGGCACATTACGAAATTTCTCATTTCTGCATTTTTGCATTATTTTTGGAATAACCGCTTTATATTACATGCTTTACGCGGTCAGATGGTGGATTATTCTTCGCAGTCTGACAAAAAAGAAAGTGAATTTTATAAGTTTGTTTTTCCATCGTCTGTCTGACTATGCCATTAGTTATTTAACGCCTTCGGCGTCCACGGGCGGAGCGCCAATGCGGGTTTTACTGCTTGAGCATGACAAAATATCTACAAAAACCGCCACTTCGTCAGTAGTAATAGATAAAGGCCTGGAAATTGCTTCATTATTTATATTCCAGGCTGTCGCCATTTTTATAGCAATTGTCAGTGACACGTTACCGCCACAAATAAAGTGGCTCGCCCTGATCATTTTGGGCATTTTTATTGTTATTTTATTCTGGTTTTATTACGCCTCTGTCAAAAGAAAGGGAGTTTTTTCGTCAGTAATCAATGCATTACGTCTGCATCGTCTTGGCACGGTTAAAAAATGGATGAGTAAAATACTTGAAATTGAGCATCAAATGGCGGAATTTTATAAAAATCACTGGAAAATTTTCATTTCGCTTATACCTATTTCTGTTGTAATTACAACTTCCTATTTGATAGAACATTGGCTAATAGCGCATTATATGGGAGTTGATCTAACATTCACGCAACTTTTTCTTGTTTCAACTTTGCCCTATATTTCTTATATGATACCCGTGCCCGGAGGTATCGGTCTTTTTGAGGGGGGACACGCAGCCATCTTTGCAGCCCTTGGCATTGAAATTAATGCTTTGGTGTTCGTCTTTATTATAAGAATTCGTGATCTGGGCTTTATTTTGCTGGGGCTTTTACATGCCAGCAGACAGGGAGTTCAAATGGTTCAAAATGCTTTTACTAAAAAGAAGAAACTAAAAAAGCCGCAGGATTTACTTTAAATAATGCAACAAAAAAAACTAAAAATAGCAATATTCGCCGATAATTTTTTACCTCAGGTGAACGGGGTGGTTACATCCATTTACAATTTGGTTAAAGGGATGAGTGAAAAAGGGCATAAAGTCCTGGTAATAGTTCCCAAATACAGAAAATATACTTATCCTGATTTCGGTCCAAATGTGGAAATAATGAGTGTGAGATCGGCTCCAGCGCTGTTTTACGCTGATTTAAAAATGACTACACCATTTAACCGTCGAATTTTTAAAGCGGTTAGAGATGGCGACTTCGACATTTTGCATTTTCACGCGCCAATGATGCTGGGTTTCCAAGCATTATTAATATCTCGTGCGTTAAAGAAGCCTTTAATAGGAACTTTCCACACTTTTTTTGGTGAAAAGGAATATCTTAAACATGCCAAATTGGACTATGGCTTTGTGCAAGATCTTGCCTGGAATTACAGCCGTTTGTATTATAACAGATGCGACCTGGTTACGACTCCCACGGAAGCGGCAAGAAATATTTTGGTTGATAACGGCATTAATAAGCCTACTGTAGCGATTTCCAATGGTATTGATCCTACCCAATTCAAAAATGGCAATGCTGAAGCATTGCGAAAAAAATATGCAAAAAAAGCAGGTCCGCTGGCAATTTACGTTGGCAGAATCGCCCATGAAAAAAATCTAAATTTGCTTGTGGACGCGTTTAAAAAAGTGGTGCAAAAAGTGCCCAACGCAAGGCTTTTGCTGGTGGGCGGCGGGCCTCAGGCCAGATCACTGCAAAAACATATTTTGAAAAACGATCTGGCTGATTCGGTTAAAATGTTGGGGGTTATCCCTCATGATGAATTGGTTAATTCCGGCTTGTACAAGGCTTGCGATTTGTTTATGACGGCTTCAAAAACCGAAACCCAGCAGTTAACCATTTTGGAGGCAATGGTCAACGGCCTTGCGTGCGTGGGTGTTAACGCGAAAGGTGTGCCCGACATGATAAAAAACGATCAAAACGGATTTTGTGTAGAGCCCGACAATGTGGAACAGATTGCCGACGCGACAATTAAGATTTTCACCGATAAAAACTTGATGCAAAAGATGAAAAAAGGGTCACTTGAGTTGGCCAAAGAACACTTTATTGAAAATGTTATTTCCAGGTGGGAAAAAACATATTTTGAAGTAAAGAAGAGTTTCAAACCCGATTACGGTCTAATCGGAAACGGCATAGGTAAGCTTACGAGACACAAAAAGACCGCCTCAACAAAACGTTGAGGCGGTCCTTGAAATTTTCAATTACGCTTTCTGTTCATCTGAATTCAAAGTTGCTTTATGAGAAAGGTTGTTTCTTCCCTGTGAATCTATCTCCATCAATTTCACTTTAATAGAATCCCCTTCTTTCACCACATCTTCCACTTTGTTTACGCGTGTGTTGGCCAATTGAGAAATGTGCACAAGACCTTCTTTACCCGGTAAAAACTCGACGAATGCTCCAAAGTCCATTATTTTTACAACTTTACCGTCGTAAATTTTTCCGACTTCCGGCATTTCTGTCAGACTATCAATCCAATCCATAGCTTTTTGGCCACCTTCCTGTTCGGGAGCCGTAACCGTAACCAATCCGTCATCATCAATATCGATTTCAACTCCGCATTCGGCAGTAATTTTCTGGATAGTTTCACCACCTTTACCAATTACAACACGAATTAAATCCGGATCAATCTTCTTATGTAGAATTGCGGGCGCGTATTTAGATAATTCTTTATTCGGCTCGGCAATGGTCTCGGCCATTACATCAAGAATATTGTCTTTAGCGACTTTTGCCTTATTTAAGGCTTCGCGCATTACTTCTATTGAAAGACCTTTCACCTTAATGTCCATTTGCAAAGCATTGATGCCGTCTTTGGTACCGGTTACCTTGAAATCCATGTCACCGGCGAAGTCTTCCATGCCCTGAATATCTGTAAGGATTTTGTATCCTTGAGCAAGGTCTTTTTCTTTTGCGACAAGTCCCATCGCTATTCCCGCTACCGGCTTTTTAATCGGTACACCCGCGTGCATTAATGAAAGGGTTGATCCGCATACACTTGCCATGGAACTGGATCCGTTACATGTCATGATTTCAGATGTCACCCAAATTGTGTATGGGAATTCTTCTTTCGAAGGTAAGACGGGAACCAATGAACGTTCGGCAAGATCACCATGACCAATTTCACGCCTTGAAGGGCCGCGAAGCGGCTTTGTTTCTCCCGTTGAATAAGGAGGAAAACTGTAGTGGTGGAAATAACGCCTTGTTATGTCCATATCCATTGTATCGATGATTTGAGCATCACCGGGACCGCCAAGTGCCGTGATTGATAGCGCCTGAGTTTCGCCTCTTTGAAAAAGAGCGGAACCGTGCGGTCTTGGCAATAGTCCGACCTGACAATGAAGCGGTCTGATTTCATCCGCTTCTCGTCCATCAAGTCTTTCACCTTTGGTAAGAATGTTTTCACGCATGTTTTTTTCCATGGCGTCTTCAATTGCCATTTTCACCTCTTTTTCGCTGAATTCTTCAGCTTCGATTCTGTCAGCAAGTTTTTCAATTACAGCTTTGTTGACTTCCTTAATTTTATCTTTAACATCGCCTTTTGTTACACCATTAATGCCATCAAGCATTTCTTTTGTTAAAACAGAGGCAACAGCTTCGCCCACACTTTCGTTTTCTTCTTTCATTACGATTTCTTTTTCGGGCTTGCCGCACGCGGCTTTTAATTCCTCCTGCAAGGCGCATATCTTTTTAATTTCTTCATGCGCCATTTGTAATGCTTCAAGAATCACTTCTTCGGGCACTTCTTTTGACGCGGCTTCAACCATGGTTATGGCTTCACTTGTTCCGGCAACCACCAAATCCAATCTACCTTCTTCAACCTGTGTGTAGGTAGGATTCACTATCAATTTTTCAGTACCGGATTCATCCGCGACGTAACCCATTCTTACGGCGCCAACAGGCCCCGCAAAAGGCATTCCCGATATGCTTAAAGCCGCCGAAGCCGCAATTAGCGCGGTGGTTGCGGGACTCACTTCCATATCGGAAGAAAGCACGGATGCAATGACCTGCACGTCATTAATCATGCCCTTAGGGAATAATGGGCGAATGGGGCGGTCAATCAAACGAGAGTTTAGAATCGCCTCTTCAGAAGGGCGGCCTTCACGTTTTACAAAACGACTCCCTTTAATTTTACCGGACGCGTAAAAGTTTTCTTCGTAATCCACAGTAAGGGGAAAGAAATCCTGTCCTTCGCGTGGATCACCCATCATAGCGCTGGCGAAAACGACTGTATCGTCCAAAGATACTGTAACAGCACCATGTGACTGATTAGCCAGTAAACCGGTTTCAATTTTAAGGACTCTTCCGGCAAGGTCCATTTTAAATTCCTTGTTTTCCATATTAAAAATGGGGTTATGATATATACCCCCGAACAGGCACTTTTTGGCCCAAGTAACAAGTGTGAAAACGTATGTAACGCCATACTACGTGCTCAAACCTGCAACTTGTAGCCTTTAATAACCTTTTCAGGGTTAATTTATTTTCTTAATTTCAATTTACCTAGTATTTCTTCGTATTGCTCTTTGTCGTTCAATCTCAGGTAGTTCAAAAGTTTTCTTCTTTTTCCCACCAATTGCAATAATCCTCTTCTTGAATGTTGATCTTTCGGATGCTTTTCAAGGTGCTCCGAAAGCATGTTAATTCTTTCGGTCAAAATTGCGATTTGAACCTGAGGTGAACCGGTATCCTTGGGATGAACGGCGAATTTTGTAATAATTCCTTTTTTATCTGCTCTTTGCATATGTAATATAGTAATTTAAATCAGAGAGCATTTTACCAAAATGGCTTAATCTTGGCAAGACCATATTATTTGGTATGATAGGTTAGATGAGAGTCTCAATCAAACAAATCATAGGCGAAGCGTGGGAATTTACCCAGCAAAACAAAAAAATCATAAATATTTATGCGCTCTTGCCGGCTTTTTTAACGACGTTGATCGGGATAATTTACATGATTTATCAGTATTTCGCTTTTCGAGCATCCCCTTTGTTCGAGAATTGGGACGAAAGTTTTTTTGAATTTCTGGCGAAAATCGGATTTTCTTTTATTCAGGATCATCAAAATCTGATCATCCCCTTTACAATAACCGCCTTGGTGGTGGGAATACTGTATTTGTTACTGCCAATTTTTTGTGAAGGAGCCATAATTGAACTGGTCGCGCGCAAAAGAAACAACATTCCCGTGCGCATGCGTGAAGGTTTCAGATTCGGAATAATACACTTTTTGCCTTTGTTTGAGTATTCACTCATTACAAAAACATATAATTTGATTTCCATGTTTACTTGGGGCGGATTCATTCTTCGCTATTGGGGATGGGACGCTTTTATGACAATGAGTCCCGTCTTAATAGTTTTTGCCATAGCATCCGTCATTTTGTCGATCATATTTATTTACGCGGAATATTTCATTGTGATCGACAACGTGGGAGTCTTCAAATCAATGGCCAAAAGCTCGATTTTGGTTGTTACCCATCTGGAAGAAACTTTACTGCTTTTTATTCTGATGCTGATTATTTCGGTACGGATTATTATTCAAATTATTGTGGTACTTTTGATTCCGGCAATCGTAATAATGATTTCTTATTTGCTGGCAAGCGCTACGGTTCCGGTTGTGGCCATCGCGATAGCTGGCGTGGTGGGCCTTGGCTTACTTTATTTCGCTTCATATATAAACGGAACCATACATGTTTTCGCGGTAGCCGTATGGGTATTTACATACTTGGATTTAACGAACTTTGAAGACACCTCCGCCAGAGGCGAAGTCAGAAAGGTAGGTGAGCAATTGCTTAATGATGAAGACTAATTGTTTATTCCGTTTCCGCGGTCGAGTTCTCTGCTACCGGCTACTTTTTTCCTGAAGATCCTCCGAAGGAGTCATCTTCAGGAATTTTCGCGTTATGTTTTTTATAAACTCCACTGTATTCCGCGTCAGGATCAGGCCCCGATGGTGGCTCCGGTATACCGGAAGGGTTTGCATATTTAGGCTCATCTGTTGTCTTAGTCACCTTTGCGTCTACATTAGATGCGGCCGGCATGTCTTGGTTGGCATTTTGTGAAACAACTATTGTTTTAGCTTTTGCTCTTACTATGGGCTTTGCAGGCTGTGCGGGCCGGGCGGGCCGGGCTTCAGTTTCAGATTCCGGCTCAGGCTCCTCGGGCTCCGGGTCGGATTCTTGTTCTGACTTTTCTTTTTGCTTTTCCTCGTTTTCATTGTTTCGAATCTTTTCCTGAATATCTTTAAATATGATTTGCACGGCCTTTATTTCACCTTCTTCATTAATCGGTTTTAAGGTGGATATGTGCAACGCGGACGATCCATCTTCATTCTTAAACTCGTATGGGCCCACCATATGCATGGTTTCATTGCCGGCAACAACCTTGGCAACAGCGGAAGTGAAATCTCTTAAACCGTCATCACCAACAAGGTCGTAAACATTGGTACGGCTCAAATCATCTTGACCGTAACCTGTTAATTCCCGCGCCGAATGAGAAAAATGCTCAACCTGACCGTCTAAAGCAATAATAATTATGCTGTCCCGGGCGTCGTCAATGAATTGCTGATATTCCGTTTGATGAGATTCACCATGCGTACCATGAACCGAGTTTGCCTGTAAATGCGACAGGTCCTTTTCGGCAAAATTCAGAAACATGAGAATCCCGGTTAATGTCAGCGTAAATAAACCCGCCGCTACTCCTAGAACGTTCTTGTTGCTGTTCCAAAACTGATACATTGTTTTTTGTTTTATTTGTAAGGAATAATTGTCATTTTTAATCATTCCATTGTATACAATAGCATATTTTTATTTCTTTGTCAATGTTCCTGAGGTGAAAGACTTGGCTTGAGCAAGCTGAATGTCATTGTTCTGTCATTTTTTATATGCTATAATGTGGAAAATTAATCTTAATGCTTTAAATATGGGCATTTCCAATGACGATATATCAACAATTTTGAGCATCCTTAAAACAATTCCTTTAATGGAAGATTTAAACGAGGATGATCATCGGGAAGTTATCAAGCATATTAATCTTGAATATTTTCCGAATAATTACGTAGTTTTTAATGAAGGTGACTCGGGTGATTCTTTCTATATCATCAAACGTGGCATGGTGAGAATTTTTCATCCCGCGCGGGAAGGCAGAGAAGAAAAAGAAGTAGCTATGCTAGGTGACAACGACTTCTTTGGCGAAATGTCATTAATCAGCGAAAAGCCGCGAAACGCCACAGCTCAAACAGTGGAGGAGACCGAGTGCTTCAAGCTTTTAAAGCAGGATTTTATTGACTTAGTGAGTTCTAACCCTAACATGGCAAGCCGAATCAGCAGTGAATTTTTAACTCGTTTAAAAGTAAACATTAAAGAAGACCAGTCCGAATGATCCTCCTGCATTTATATTTAGCGCATTTAATTGCGGATTTTCCGTTGCAACCCATGCCTTTGGTCGAGTGGAAGCATAAGTCCCTTTGGGGTGTTTTCGTTCATTCCTTGATTCACCTGGCGACAATGGTTGTGATTACAATCCCTTTTATCGGCACACCGGGTTTGTATGCAGTTTTGTTGGGAATTTTTGTCATTCATTTTTTTGTGGACGCCATTAAGGTTGAAGCTGAAAAGCACACCAACAAGCAATTGGAGCTGTTTTGCTGGATCAGTTTATACACTTAATTACAATAGTTTGGTTGGGATTTTTTTTACTTGAAGCGCATGTAATGCTTTTCGCGACTAATTTGTTTTTACCACTGTTTTCGTATGTTGTCTGGAC
>WJJQ01000132.1 GCA_014729615.1 Candidatus Peregrinibacteria bacterium
GGAAAAGAAAATAAAAGAGCTGAATGTAACCGTTGAAGACAAAAATCATAAGCTGGTTCAGCTGGTGCAAAAATTTGAACAGCTGAAAAGCAGATACGACCAAAAAGAAGAGCTTTTGATCAGCCTTAAGAACGAACTGCGCGAAAAAGAAGAAAAAAATAGCCTCTTAAGAGAGCACGTCTTAAATAAAGAAAATCTATTGGAAAAACAGTCAGATGAAATACTAACTTTGAAACAGCGACTGCAGGAAGTTGAAATTGAGTTGCATAATCATCACGTTGAACTGATTAAAGTGATTAATTCAAGAGCCTGGAAAGCGATTATGACTTACGGGAAAATCAAGAACACCTTAATCACAAAACCGGTTGCAAACTTAAAAAAAGGCACAAAAATACTTTTTAATTTTGGGCCGAAAGAATTTGGCAGACGTGTTTTGAAAAAAATTAAGTCTAAACGCAACATAGATTTTGAGAATGATTTTAAAAAATACATAGCGTTAAACAGTCCGACATCGACCGATTTTATTCTGTCTCAAAAAGATATTGCCAATTGGGAATACAAACCCGTGGTCAGTTTAATTGTGCCCGTATACAACGTTGAAAATGAATTTTTGAAAAAGATGCTGCATTCGGTGCAAAAGCAATGGTATGACAAATGGGAATTATGCGTTTGCGATGATGGGTCGACAATGGAGCATATTAAGCCGACCTTAAGAAAAATGGAATCTTTGGATTCACGAGTTAAAGTTTTTTTTAGAAAACAAAACGGAGGGATTGTTAAGGCATCGAATGACGCGTTGAAACTTGCTTCCGGGGCGTATGTCGGTTTTTTGGATAATGATGACGAGTTGGCGCCCGAAGCACTTTATGAGGTAGTGAAGACTTTGCAGGAAAAGAAATATGATTTGATATATTCGGATGAAGATAAAATGAGTATTGCGGGCGAGCGAAGCGAGCCTTATTTTAAGCCGGAATATAGTCCCGATTTATTACTTTCAACAAATTATATTAATCACTTTTCTGTATATCGAAAAAAATTAATAGATGAATTGAAAGGATTAAGAGAAGGTTATGAAGGAAGTCAGGATTACGATTTACTACTCAGATTCACGGAAAAAACCAACGCCATTAAGCATATACCGAAAATTCTTTATCACTGGCGAAAAGTTCCCGGATCGGCCGCCGAATCTATAAACGCAAAACCGATTGCATGGGTTTCCGCGAAAAAAGCACTGAATGAAGCCTTAAAACGACGTGAAATAAAAGGCGAAGTTTTAGATGGGTTTTGGACCGGATCATTTAGAGTTAAACGTGAAATCAAGGGCAGTCCAAGGGTCAGCATTATCATCCCCTTTAAAGACAAAACCAATCTGCTCAAAAGGGCATTAAGCAGCATTTTTGAAAAAACCAAGTATGAAAATTTCGAAATTTTATTGGTAAATAATGCAAGTGAAACACTTGAAATGGAGGAATACCTGAAATCAATAAAACATTCGAATGTGAAAATTATAGAATTTCAGGGAGAGTTTAACTATTCGGCTATCAACAATTTGGCCGCGATTCACGCCACCGGCGAAATTTTATTGTTATTGAACAATGACGTCGAAGTGATTCAAAGCGACTGGCTGGAAGCTATGCTTGAACATGCCGTCAGGCCCGATGTCGGCGCGGTCGGCCCCAAGCTTTTATACCCCAATAACACTGTGCAGCATGCCGGCGCGGTCATCGGCTTAATGGGCTTGGCAAATCATTCTTTTTATAAATATGCCGGTGATGACCATGGTTATTATGGCTTGGCGAACGCTATCAGAAATGTGAGCGCTGTAACCGGCGCTTGCTTAATGACAAGAAAAGATGTTTTTCTTAAGCTGGGCGGCCTTGATCAAAATAATTTGAAAGTGGGATTCAATGACATGGATTATTGCCTTCGTTTAAGGGAAAAAGGTTATTCTATTATTTACACTCCATACGCGAAACTTTATCATCATGAACACGCGACCCGAGGCAAAAAAATCGATCCCGAAGAAGTGAAATTTTTTCAAAGAAAACATAGAGCTATCCTAAAAAACGGCGACCCATATTACAATCCAAACCTAACATTGGAAAGAATGGATTATAGTTTACGCATAAGTGATTCAATCCAAGGCTAAGTTCCTTCCTGCCAACTTCCCAAATAATTTTTTTGCTTGTCGGTCAGTTTATCAATCTTTACTCCCATTGCCTGCAATTGTAATTTAGATATTTTTTCATCAACACTTGAAGGTAGAAAGTGAACACCCGCGGACAATTTAGAAGCATTTTTAACAAGGAAATCCACCGCCAAAAACTGGCCGCAAAACGACATGGACATAACTTCACTCGGATGCCCTTCCGCCGCCGCCAGATTCGCCAGTCGCCCTTCAGCTATAACGAAAATACTTTTATTGGCACTAATTACAAATTCATCAAAAAACGGTCGTACCGCCACTTTCTTTTTTGACATTTTTGTGAGACCCGTAACGTCAACTTCAATATCAAAGTGACCGCTATTAGCAACAATTGCGCCGTCTTTCATTCTGCGGAAATGTTCCATGCGAATCACTTCGCAATTACCTGTAACTGTTAAAAACAAATCACCAAAAGGTGCGGCCTTTTCCATTGGCATTACATCGAACCCATCCATCTTGGCCTGCAAGGCTCTGAAAGGATCAACCTCCGTTACAATCACTTTCGCGCCCATTCCTTTCGATCTAAGGGCGAATCCCTTTCCACATGAACCGTATCCCGCCACCACGACGGTTTTGCCCGCTATCAGCATATTTGAAGCTCTCAATATGCCATCAATGGTTGATTGCCCCGTTCCGTAATAATTATCCATCAAATGTTTTGTGTCGTTGTCGTTCACGGCTATTACCGGATATTCCAATTTGCCTTCTTTTTCCATGGCTTTTAATCGGATAATCCCCGTAGTTGTTTCTTCACATCCACCAATAATATTTTTCAATAAACCGCGTCTGTTTAAATGGATTTCCGTAACCAAATCGCATCCGTCATCAATTGTTATTGTCGGTTTGAAATCCAAAACTTTCTTTAAATATTTGTAATAATCCTTTTTGGATTCCCCTTTGTATCCCCATACATCAGCCCCGTCTTTAATCAGTGCGGCGGCCACGTCATCTTGCGTTGAAAGGGGATTACACGACGCTATTGAAACCTTTGCTCCCGCGTCCATAAAAGTTCTAACCAAAACTCCGGTTTCTTTTGTTATATGCAAAGCCATTCCAATACGTTGGCCCTTGAAAGGTTTGGTTTTTTTGTACTGGTTGCGCAAAGCCATTAAAGCTTTCATGTTACGTTCGGCCAAAGCCAGGTTTTTTTTACCCTGCTCCGCAAGACCCTTTTTTTGCAATTGTTTGATCATTGTAATAATTCTTTTAATTGATTAACTTTGTCGGTTTTTTCCCATGGAAAATTTTCATTCAATCTTCCAAAATGACCGTACGCGGCCGTTTTTTTATAAATGGGTTGCCTTAAATCCAGCTCTTTCATTATTCCGGCCGGAGTGAAGTCAAAAATATCTTTCACTTTTTCCGCGATAGCATCATCCGCGATTTTGCCCGTGCCAAAAGTATTAACATAAATTGAAACAGGTTCGGCAACGCCAATCGCATATGCGATCTGAACCTCGCATTTGTCCGCCAAGCCTGCCGCTACAATGTTTTTGGCTGCGTACCTGGCATAATAAGCACCGCTTCTGTCCACTTTGGAAGGATCCTTGCCTGAAAAACATCCTCCCCCGTGATGACCCATACCACCGTACGTATCTACGATTATTTTTCTTCCGGTCAGGCCCGCGTCACCGGGTGGGCCTCCAATAATAAATTGACCTGTCGGGTTAATATGAAAAACAGTTTCATCATCCAGCCAGTTTTTACAAATAGGCTTAATAATTTTTTCTATCAAATCTTCACGAATTTGTTCTTGTGTAACATCGGGGCTATGTTGCGTCGAAATGACAATTGCAGACACGCGCACCGGTTTATCGTTTTCATATTGAACAGTGACCTGGCTTTTTCCATCGGGTCTCAAATATTTAAGGGTACCGTTTTTCCTTAATTCAGCCAATTTTTGCGTAATTTTATGAGCGAGAGAAATCGGTAATGGCATTAATTCTTCCGTTTCATTGGATGCAAAACCGAACATCAAACCTTGATCACCCGCGCCCCCCGTATCAACCCCCATGGCAATGTCGGGGCTTTGTTCGTCGATACTGGTTAAAACGGCGCATGCTTGCGAATCAAAACCGTAAGTCGCGTCATCATACCCTATTTCCTTTAAAGTCTGACGAGCAATTTTGGGCATATCCACATAACATTTGGTCGATATTTCGCCGGCAATCAAAACAAGTCCCGTTGTAACAACCGTTTCACAAGCCACTCTTCCATACGGATCATTTTTTAATATTTCATCCAAAATGGCATCGGAAATCTGATCCGCTATTTTATCGGGATGCCCTTCAGTAACCGATTCTGATGTAAACAAATATTTACTCATTGCTAGTATTTTGATTATTCTTGGCGGCACATAACCGAACGTGGAAGCATAATACACATTATTTGTTTTTTACGCTATACTGACCCACGAAATTTTTTACGCAAATGGGAAAAAAAATTACCGCCGTAATCATCAATTACAATACCAAGCATTTACTGGATTCCTGTCTGGAAAGTCTTTTTAATCAAACAATTGCCGGTGATATAAAAATAATTATTATTGATAACGATTCCTCCGATGATTCCTGCAATTACGTGCAAAATAAATATCCGGAAATTACATCCATTTGCAACAAAACCAATATCGGCTATGCTCCCGCGGGTAATCAGGGCATTAATATGGCAAAGACGGAATATGTTATGTTGCTTAATCCGGACATAAAATTTGAAAATGATTACATGGAACAATGTCTTCAAAAAATGGATGAAGATAAAAAAATTGCCGCAATCGGAGGAAAAATTATGAAATACGATTTTATCAATGACAGCTATACAAACACTATCGATACGGTGGGGATTTTTTGTTACAGAAACCGAAGGTTCATTGATGACGGACAGGGATTGAAAGACGAAGGTCAATTCGAGAATGAACACGAAGTATTCGGAATAAGCGGAGCCTGCCCCATTTACAGAGTCTCCGCATTGGAAGACATTAAAATTATGGATGAATATCTTGATGAAGACTTTTTTATGTACAAAGAAGACGTGGATATTTCGTGGCGACTCAGATTAAGAGGATGGAAATGCTATTATTATCCGAAAGCGGTTGCTCATCACGGTCGCGGAACCGGCGTTACAATGCGCTACACCCATTTTGAGGTCGCAAAAAATCGCGGAAAATTAAACAAATTTCAAAAGCATTATTCGTTTAAAAATCAACGCTTGATGCAGATAAAAAATGAGTTTGCGCAAGGGTTGATTCATGACTTTATACATATTTTTTGGAAAGAACTTTTAATAAGAATTTACATAATTTTTAAGGAACCATATTTAATCAAATCAATTTTTAAAATGTATGGCCAGATTCCTTCCGCTTTAAGAAAAAGGCGAATTATTATGAAAAACAGAAAAGTAGGATGGAAAGAAATGAAAAAATGGTTATCCTGTAAGCAATCAAATTATATTAAATGGTAGAAAACAAAACGCAGAAAACAATTCACAACATAATTCGCGGGCTACTTATTAGTTTGATATTTTTGGTGCCGGTTACATTCAGTACAAGCTTTCATACCGTTTTTTCCGAACCTAAATTAATTGTTTTAAGATTTATTACAGTAGTAATTTTGGGCTTGATTGGCTTGAAGGTTTTTCTGGATAAAAAAATATTCATTAACAAAGGACCAATTCAATGGTTTTTACTGGCAATGCTGGTTTCAGCTTTCTTAAGTACGGTTTTTTCCGCGTACCCATATTCGAGTTTTTTCGGAAACTACGGCCGATTTATCGGTCTGATTACTTGGATTAATCTTTTACTTTTGCCATGGCTGTTTTGGAATTATTTAAGCTTAAGGAAGTGGCAAAATTACGCGATTTATACATTTGTAATAACAGGAACCTCACTGGCTATTTATGGTATATTGCAATTTTTTGGTATTTTTCAGGAGGCCTTCAATTGGAGCGTTTCTCCTTCAGTCAGGGTTTTTGGCACAATGGGTCACGCCAATCATTTCGGGGCTTTTTTGGCCACAACAACAGTTGTTTCTTTGTTTTTGATTCTCGCAAACAAAAAGCATTACGTTAAGGCATTACTGATTTTGGGTGTAATATTACAAGGCATTACACTTTTTTTAACAGGCAGTCGAGGCGCGCTTTTGGCGCTTTTGGTAGCCGTATTGGTTTGTACAATATTTGTAATCGTCAAGCATTATGGTGATTTAAAAAAATATTTTTTTCGAATTGTTTTAGCATTATTTTTCGTAGCCACAATTATAGGAGGGGGGCTATATATTTATTCCGATCAAATTTCAAAAATTCCGACAATACAGAGAACCACGGACACCATAGAATATATAGAGCAAGGATATTTCCCCGATCGCTTCAGTTTTTGGATAAGTACTTATCAAATGTTTTTAGACAAACCCATTATTGGCCATGGACTGTCCACTTACCGTGATGTTTATAATCAGTATCGCCGCAGAGATTACCGGACACAGGAAAATGACAACATGCAGGACAGAATAACACCCGAAGCCGCGCATAACGAGTATTTGAATATTCTTGCCACTAAGGGTTTTTTGGGATTCATTACATTCATTACACTTGTAATATATGTAATGGCGGGTGTAATGACGGCTGTAATAAAGAGTAAAGAAAGAAAAGAATATTATTATGAAATAGCAATTTTGGGGGCGCTTACCGTTTTTCTCGTTCAGGTGTTTTTTAGTTTTGGAGTAGTTTCCACATATACCACATTTTTTATTTTTGTGGGTCTTGCCGCATTGCGATTTGAGCACCGGCATAAAATCATTACAAAAAAATTGAATTCCATTACACAATTGTTACTTGTAATATTACTGATTTTTGCTGCTTCATATTTGGCTTATTATAGCGTAAAAGAGGCACTGATGGACTATTATTACCAGCGATCCGCAAAAGGCCTGGCTGAGTCGAGACCGCATGAGGCAATCACCATGTTAAAAAAGGCATCATTACAGCGACCCGGTGAATATTACATCCATAACGAGCTCGCCAACGAAGCAATTAAAGCATCCACCATTGAATGGATGACTGTTACAGATCAGACTCAATTCATTGAAACAGCCCTGTCTGAGTATCAAATTGCCTTGTCAATTAACGATTCACATCCAAGTACTTTCTATAATTATGGAGTGGCATTGTTGAACGCTTCGGAAACTTATTCATCTCCGCAATATTTTAATGACGCTATTGCCAGCTTTGATATGGCATTACAAAAGGCTCCCAATAATCCACTTTATCCATTTCAGATAGGATTAACTCTAACCAAAAATGAGCCTGACTTGGCAATTGAGTATTTTGAAAAAGCATTACAAATACAACAGGACTATTTAGATACAAATCTTAGGCTGAAACAACTTAAATCATTAGAATAACGGCACCGAACCTTCCGGTTATTCCCTTTTCGCCTCTGTAGGAATAAAAATTTTTCCCCTTTTCTTCCTGAGTACAAATTCCGGCAAGTTCAATATGATTCCGCGCAATGCCGCAGCTTACAAGCTGATCCACACTGTATTGCCATAAATTAACGCGTTTCTTTTTATCAATATAGTTGGCAAAGCTAGTGGGAAGTTCATTTTCCGGTTCGGAAAAAAACGCAAAATCAGGTCCCAGAGACGGGCCTATACCAACCAGAATATTTTCGGGCAAGCAGCCATATTTTTTTTGCATTAGATTAATTGTTTCACAACTAATGTTTTGAACAAGGCCTTTCCAGCCCGCGTGAACCGCGGCAATAACCTTTTTAACCGGGTCAAACATAAGAATGGGCTGACAATCCGCAACCTGCACCATTAGTGCGACATCATGCATGTTTGTAATAAAAGCATCAAAATTATCGACTTCTTTTCCCCGATTCAAATTTAAAAATTCTTCATCCGCAATGGCAACATTTTTACTGTGAGTTTGATTTGCGGAAACCAGATTTTCACTTTTAACACCAAGCGCGTCACTAATCAAAAGCCGATTGGTTTCGACGTTTTTAAAATCATCTCCAACTCCAAAGCGGACATTTAATTTGTCATATGGCGGTTTGCTGACACCTCCATGCCGCGTGAAAACTGCGTGTTTAACCTGATCCGAGAATTTTTGCAAAATGTGAAATTGAAAGACGGGCAAATCTTTCAGATACTTTTTGTCCATTAAATGGTCATTTGACGAATAATATAAGGAATTTCCAGTGCTATGTCGCTGGCACTGTAAGAAAAACCTTTGGTTTTCATTAGTTCATCTCCCACTTTTCCGCAAATAAATGCAGCCGTCTGACAAGCGTCGTAACCGGTTAGTCCCTGAGCCATGAAACTTGCCACCAGACCGCTTAAAACATCTCCACTGCCACCAACGGTCATGCCGGAATTACCGGTTGCGTTTGCCACCATTTCCCCTTCTTCCGAAGCCACTATATCTTCGGGACCTTTTAATAATATATTGATTTTCAAGTCCGTTGCCAAAGTTCTTACCAAAACAACTTTTTGTGAAACCGATCCGGTAACCCGAATTTCTTTTCCGGTTAATGTTTCAAATTCCGCGTGATGCGGTGTAATTGCAATATGTTGTGAAGGAACTTCTTTAATATCCTGAAAAACCTGAATTGCTTTGCTATCAAGCACTGTCGGAATTTCAAGCCCGGACACTATTTTAATTAAAGCTTCCATTGTCTGCCGCTTATTCCCCACACCGGGACCAAGCAAAATCGAATCACATTCCATTGCGAAATCCAAAATTGGCGTAACCGATTTCATGTCTAAATAATCACCGGGTAACGGTTTTACAATGAAGTCCGGATACATGCTTCTGCTTACGTCAAAATTGCACTCCGGCACAAACAAATAAACCAAGTCGGCACCACTGTACAACGCTCCCAGACCGCTCAATATTGGAGCGCCGTAATAATCTTTAGATCCACCTACCACCATAACTTTTCCATTCATGCCCTTATGAGACATTTTGTCTCTTCGTGGCAGGATTTTTCTTACTTCACCTCCTTTTAAATTTTTAATCATTTTATGAAGTTTTTAAAAATGTCTTTTCCGGGATAAACAGCTTTGTCACCCAACTCATTTTCTATTCTTAGCAATTGATTATATTTTGCCACTCTGTCACTCCGGCTTAAAGATCCGGTTTTAATTTGTCCCGTTTCCAGACCCACTGCCAAATCCGCAATAGTTGAGTCTTCCGTTTCACCGCTTCTATGCGATACAACAGTGGTCCAACCGGCTTTTTTGGCGGTTTCAATTGTTTCAATAGTTTCGGTTATTGATCCGATTTGATTCATTTTTATTAAAATGGAATTTGCCGCGTTCATTTCTATGGCTTTATTCAGCCTTTTTACATTTGTTACCAAAAAGTCGTCACCCACCAATTGTACTTTTTGCCCGAGTATATCATTCAACTTTTGCCATCCTTCCCAATCATCTTCATCCAGTCCGTCTTCAATTGAAATAATGGGATATTTTTCAACCAGTCCCGCCCAGAAACCAATCATTCCCTCATTATTTAACTCTTCTTCCTGTCCTTGTACCTTGATTTTATAAACTTTTTTGTCTTTGTCATAAAACTCGGCGGCCGCCGCGTCCATAGCCAGGAAAATATCTTGCCCGGGTCTGTAACCGGCCATTTCAACCGCCTGCAAAATTGTCGCAAGAGCGTCTTCCTGCCTTTCCAGTTTTGGAGCGTAACCTCCTTCGTCACCAACTGTTGTCATATGCCCTTTTTCTTTAAGTATTTTCCCAAGAGTATGGAAAATTTCGCTTCCCATACGCAGAGCTTCTCTGAAAGTGGGTGCTGAAACGGGCATAATCATGAATTCCTGAATATCCAGGCCACTGTTTGCATGTTTTCCTCCATTCATAATATTCATCATAGGCACCGGTAATGTCATGCCCGAACCCAAACTGGCAAAAAGAGGCTCACCTTGATCTTCAGCCGCGGCCCTTGCGCATGCCATCGAAACACCCAAAATCGCATTTGCGCCCAATTTGCTTTTATTCTCCGTTCCGTCCAGTTCAAGCATCTTGTTATCAACGTTTTTTTGTTCTGCCACTTCCATTCCTTTTACTTCAGGGGCCAATATTTCATTTACATTTTCAACTGCTTTCAAAACACCTTTTCCAAGGTATCTGTTTTTATCTCCATCTCGAAGTTCCAATGCTTCATGCACACCCGTGGAAGCTCCGCTTGGCACCATGGCCCTTACTTTATTGCCTTTTTCGGTTTCAATACTGACTTCCACAGTTGGATTCCCTCTGGAATCAAGAATTTCATGTGCAAATATTTTCGTAATTTTAGACATAGGCATTTTTTTAAGGGATCATTAAACAGGTTAATATGGCAATTCAAAATTTACAATCACAAAAATATGAAGTAATATCCATCAGGCACCCGACGTGTGAACTAAGTCTTAATCAAAAAAAACATGGAAATTATCTGGCGAGGCAATACTTGCGTTGAAGTCAAAAACAGGAAAAATACGGTTTTAATCAATCCCTACAAAGAAAC
>WJJQ01000133.1 GCA_014729615.1 Candidatus Peregrinibacteria bacterium
GGTTGAAGCTGTAAGAGAGCAAAGTCATATAGATGGAGTCGAAAAAGCCCTGAAAGACCCGAAAAAAACAGTGATAGTTCAGACAGCCCCTTCGGTTAGAACCAGTATTGGTGAAGAATTCGGCTTGCCTCCGGGTACGAATCTAACAACAAAACTTTTCACGGCATACAGAAAACTGGGCTTCGACAAAGTTTTCGATGTCAATATGGGAGCGGATATCACAACAATGGTCGAAGCGGAAGAATTGGTTGAAAGAATCAAAGAAAACAAACCACTTCCCATGTTTACCTCTTGCTGTCCGGGTTGGGTGAAATACGTGGAGTTTTATCATCCCGAATTATTCAAAAATTTAACGACGGCCCGCTCTCCGCAAATGCACTCGGGCGGAGCGTACAAATTTTGGTGGGCAAAAAAAATGGGGCTTGATCCCAAAAACGTAGTTGTAGTTTCGACAATGCCCTGCACTTCAAAAAAGTACGAAGCCCGTAACAAAGACATGTACATTAACGGCATAGCACCGGTCGATTATTCGCTGACAACACGAGAACTGGCCGTTATGCTAAAAAAACACAAAATAGATTTACCAAAATTGAAACCGGGAAAATTGGATCATTATGGAATTTATTCGGGCGCGGCCGCCATTTACGGAGCATCGGGCGGGGTCATGGAATCCGCGCTTCGAACCGCGTATCAAATGCTGACCGGCAAAGATATGCCGCGCCTTGAAATAAAGAAAGTCAGAGGCATTGAAGGCATAAAAAAAGCATCAATAAAAATTGGGGGCAAAACGCTTAAAGTGGCAATCGCGGCAACTCCGAAAAACGCCGCCAAAATCATTGCAGAACTCAAAAAAGACCCGGACGCTTATCATTACATCGAAGTCATGGCCTGCCCGGGGGGTTGCATTGGCGGCGGCGGTCAGCCCATACCTTCAACAATGAAAATCGTAGCCAAACGAATTGAAGGGCTTTATAAAATCGATTCATCCATGAAAATGCGCAAAGCGCATGAAAATCCAATAGTAAAAGAATACATGGACTTTCTTGAAACCCGGCCCAAAAAACTAAAACACGAATTGCTTCATCGCGGCTATTCCAAAAAGAAAAAGTTTGAATAAACCTTGCTCCCAAATAATTATGGGTATATATTCATAATGTAAATATACCTAACCCAAACATTATGCCCATGCAAGATGGAACAGGGCCTTACGGAAGACGCCAATTCCCAGGCCGACAAAATAATGGCCGCCGCTTCGGCAGATGCATCCAGACAATCCCCGCTTCAGAACAATTATCCGTCCTCAAAAAAAGAAGAGTCGACCTGCAAAACTGCATCAAAGAAATCGATCTAAAAATAGAAAACCTTTCCTAAAATCATAAATAATCCGCCATGTTTAAAAGAATAATACCGCTTATTCCGTTTCTACTTGTAACGCTTTTTTGCGTAAACACAGCTTCTGCTGAAACCATAGATTACTTTTACGGTATAGGATGCCCCCATTGCGCCGAAATAACACCCATAATCGATGAATTCGCCGAAAACAATCCGAATCACACCGTCAATAAACATGAGGTTTATCAAAATCGCGAAAATGCAAAGTTATTATTGGAAAAATACAAAACATACCAGGTGCCCCAAAACAAACAGGGAGTCCCCTCAATGTTCACTAACGGCAATTATTACATTGGCGCACCGAATATAATAAACGCGTTAAACAATTTTAACCCAAACGAAACAGCAAAAAATCCACCTGAAACCAACACTAATCCGGACACGGTAACAAAAATTTCGCTTTGGGCAATTGCGGGAGCGGCCATTGTCGATTCAATCAACCCCTGCGCCATTGCGGTTCTGCTAATTCTACTGGGAGCCCTGCTTTTATCGACCGAAAACAAAAAAAGAGCCCTTCAGGGCGGACTCGCGTTTACCTTTTCCATTTACATTTCTTATTTTCTTTTTGGTCTTGGCATTTTGCAGGCCTTAACGTTTTTCAACACTGCGGGCTGGATCCATATTGGAATCGGAATTCTGGCTTTATTAATAGGATTATTAAACATTAAAGATTTTTTCTTCTATGGAAAATTCGGAGTAACAGAAATCCCCCGTAGTTGGCGCCCTAAATTAAAGAAAATGCTTAAGAGCATAACTTCACCGCTTGGCGCA
This sequence comes from Candidatus Peregrinibacteria bacterium, assembly GCA_014729615.1. GTDB lineage: Bacteria > Patescibacteriota > Gracilibacteria > UBA1369 > UBA1369 > WJJQ01. The sequence goes on from WJJQ01000133.1 coordinate 2,164, forward strand.
TTTTTAATTGGATTCGTGGTCATGCTCTTCGAGCTTCCCTGCACGGGCGGTCCATATTTTTTTGTTTTGGGACTACTTTCCACAAGCGCGTCCTGGTCAACAATCATTCCGGTACTTGCTTTCTATAATTTAGTTTTCGTATTGCCACTTCTAACCATAACCTTTCTGGTTTATTTTGGATACGCGTCAATAGACAAGGCCACCAAATGGAAAGACGACAACATTCGTGTATTGCATTTAATAGCGGGGCTCATTATGCTTGCACTCGGTATTTGGGTAATCCTAATGTAAATTGGCAAGACCGCGCAAAAAAAGACAAACTCATTTCAATCCGAAAGCCCTGCATTTTAAACCGCAGGGAATCCCGCTTAAAGAACTGAAAATTGAATTTCTGAATAAAGAAGAACTGGAATCTGTAAGGCTTAAATATGTTGAAGAAATGGATCAAACGTTGGCCGCCGAAAAAATGGGAACCTCGCAAAGCACGTTTCAAAGAATCCTTAAAAGCGCTCTAAAAAAAATTGCCGTTGCCATAACCGAAGGCAAAGCCATTGAAATCGAAGAATAACCTTTACAATCGGCCTTTTTTCGTTTAAATAAATATACTCGATCAAACCTTTTTATGAGTGTTCAAAAACAAGCAACAAACCCCGAAATAATGGCTCCCGCCGGATCATTCGCTTCACTTCATGCCGCCATCAACGCCGGCGCTGACAGCATTTTCTTCGGCGTCACACAATTAAACATGAGGGCGAGAGCCGCATCGAACCTGAGCCTTGAAGATATGAAAGAAATAGCATCCATTTGCAAAAAAGCCGGGGTTAAAGCATATGTCACAATGAACGCGCTATTATACGAACACGATTTAAACTTAATGCGACGCATTCTGGACGAAGCCAAAGCCGCCGGAATAGACGCCGCAATTGTGCAAGACATGGCGGCCATTCAATACGCGACTGAAATCGGCATGCCCATTCACGCCTCTACACAACTTTCAATTTCAAATTACGAAACCGTTAAATTTTACGCGCGCTTTGCCGACACCATTGTTTTGGCACGAGAACTGGATTTAAAAATGATCAAAAACATTTGCGACAAAATAAAAGAAGACGATCTTCGCGGACCGGCCGGCGAACTGATTAAAATCGAAGTTTTTGTACACGGAGCACTTTGTATAGCGGTAAGCGGACGTTGCCACATGAGTCTTTTGCAGACCAACACATCCGCCCAACGCGGAGCCTGCCTTCAGGAATGCCGCAAATCATACCGCATAACCGACGAAGAAACAGGCAAAGAAATGGTTGTTGATAATAATTATGTACTCAGCCCCGCCGACCTTTGCACACTTCCCTTTTTAGATGAAATGGTCGATTCCGGCATCAGCATCTTTAAAATCGAAGGTCGCGGTCGGTCTCCCGACTACGTCGACACCGTCGTTCGCACTTATCGCGAAGCCCTTGAAGCAATTGCAGATGGCACCTTTAATCAACAAAAAGTGCAAGAATGGATGTCACAACTGGAGAAAACTTTTAAC
>WJJQ01000134.1 GCA_014729615.1 Candidatus Peregrinibacteria bacterium
AGTTTATACAACAATGGCCTGGCAGGGAAATCAAGGCAATAATTGTGCAGCGTTAACCCCGCATGATGCCAAAATTTCAAGAGTAACTTTACAATTTAGAAATTTAATAATTAATTTTACCATCATAATGATCCCAATTGTTGCTCTTACAGTGTTAAATCATCCCAATTATTCAGATACTGCTTCAAAAGTAACCACCAGCTTGACAGAAAAGTTTCCTGATAACATAACACTTCAAAATCAAATGCGAGTTACGCTTACTTTAACACAAATTCTGCCGACCGGTTTGGTTGGTGCTTTTGCAGCGGCCATGTTAGCATTTTTTATAAGTACCAACAACACATATATACACTCTTGGGGGGCAATCTTTGTGCAGGATATTTTCTATCCTTTACGCAAAAAGCCATTAAAAATCAAGCAGCATCTTTGGGCACTTAGGTTATCAATGATTGGAGTAGCCAGTTTTGTTTTTTTCTTTGGCCTTTTGTTTCCATTGAAAGAGTTTTTAATAATGTTTTTGACTATTACCGGAGGAGTTTATCTTGCCGGTGCCGGTGTAGTAATCATAGGAGGTTTATATTGGAAAAGAGGTACAACTTTAGCGGCTTGGGCAGCAATGATAACCGGTACCGTGATTTCATTAGGAACTATGATACTTCGAGCAGCCTGGCCTAATATTCAATTTCTTGTAGATAAGTTTGGTTCTCAATTCCCATACAATTCACAAATTATGTCTTTTTTTGCAGCATTCCTTGCGATATCACTTTATATAATAATTTCTCTTTTAGAAAGGAAGCCAAATATTGATATGGATAGGCTCTTGCACCGAGGAAAATATTCAAATAGTGAAGAGGTTAAACAAAAAGCAAAAAAGCAAAAGGATTTTAGTAAGATTTGGAAACTTATTGGAGTTAACAGTAATGAATTTACGCTGGCAGACAAAGGCCTTTTTATATATTATTATTCTTGGTCCGTATTTCAGACTTTGTCAACAGTTATATTGTTTGCATTAGCGATTTTTGGGTTCATGTCAGATTTAAAATGGTTACTGTGGTGGAGAATTACTTTAATAATATTTTTTACTGTCGGGATAATCGGAGTTATATGGATTGGTATTGGGGGTTTTATTGATTTAAGGAAAATGTACAAAAGGCTGTCAGTAGTCAAGGAAAATGTTTATGATGACGGCAGAGTTGCAGGCGACCATCTGTTGGCAGATGAAAAACAGGACCCGGCAGAGGAGTTTTAATAATGATTATAGATTGTCATGCTCATGTATATGCTTGGCCGAAGATCAAACCCTATCCACAAAGTACTACCTTGCTATCTGTAAACGAGCAATTACAACTAATGGACCGTAAAGGAATTGATAGGGCTGTTATTTTGCCATTGAACAATGCTGAGTCTCCAATGGAATTTCAAAGCATTGGAGAAATTCTTTGTATTTGTAATCAATACCCGGATAGATTTATACCTTTTTGTAATGTTGACCCAAGATTAGCGGAAGTAGAAAACGCTACTGCAAATCAGAAGTTTGATTTTATTTTAGAGCAATATAAAGACTTAGGATGTAAAGGATTTGGTGAGTTAATAGCTAAGTTGAGATGGGATGACTCAAGAGTTGAGGAGCTTTTGGGGGCTTGCGAGAGGGTTGGTTTGCCTGTTACATTTCATACAACAACTGCCGATAGTAAAAATTATGGAATTATCGATGATTTAGGGTTGCCGGGGCTTGAAGCAGTTTTGAGTAAGTTCCCCAATTTAAAGTTCCTTGGCCATAGCACGGCTTTTTGGAGTGAAATAAGTGGTAGTTTATCACGGGAAGATAAAAATACCTATTCCTGTAATCAAGTCAGAAAAGGCGGAATTATTAAACACCTGTTACGAACGTATCCCAATCTTTATGGAGACTTATCGGCGAATAGTGGCTTAAATGCATTAACAAGGGACCCCATTCATGCTTGGCAATTTATTGATGAATTTCAGGATAAGCTTCTTCTTGGTTTAGACTGTTGTTCCACTCATTGCGATATGCAGCACATAAAATGGTTAAAGGGGGCTTTGAAAGAAAACAAAATTTCTGAGGATGTTTTTCAAAAAATTGTATGGAAGAATGCTAACAAAGTTTTAGAGTTAAATATTATTGAGAATTTATAAATGGAGTACATACGTGGCACAAAAGATATATGACAAGTCTCTTATTTATATGCCCAGCAACAGGGCTGTTTTAAAACCCTCACGTATTTGGGATGGACAAACAGTAACAACTATACAGCCTCGATTGGGAAAACTGCCATTTGCAAAAGATATTTATCCAGGAATTGGCATGCTGGAATTCCACAATTGCGAGCATTGGGATGACAATAGATATCTTTTTGAAACATCTTTTGGTTATCAGTTGTATGATTCCAGTAATAATTCAATACCAATAATTTTCGACATGGAAAAACATTTCTTTGCTCCTGAAATTTTACATAGTGAATTTGTCTTTAGTGATGGGTCAAATAGAATCATTCAGGATATAGCTGCTGTTGACGATGTCTTTGTTTGCAGAATTTCACTGGAAAAACCAGGCAATTATAATATTCTGACAATTACAGGCAGGCCATGGTTTGATTTTAAAACTGATAGAATGTCTGATTATATTCTTTTGGAGATTTTATCAGGCAACTACAAAGGGACTTTTGCAGCTTTTCATGCTAGTTTTCATCCAGATTCTAATAATGCAGTTTTAACCGGGTCCACATTTTTTGCGGCTCAATTTAAAGGTAATATTGAAAATGTTGCGTATCTTGTTCTTGCTGTCGATGATAATAAAGAACGTCTTATGCAACAAATGTGCAAAAGAATTAATGACCCCGAGTCAGTGTTCGGTGAAAGTCAAACTGACTGGCAAACATTTTTTGAAAAAAGTACTCCCAAAAGCCCCAAAGAAGATACTGTATATGAAAAAGTAATATCTTGGGCTTCTTTTTATATTAAATCGAATATTATTAATAAAGACAAAAATGGCGTAATTCCAGGATGGACGGTTGGCTGTGGAAAGGGTTCCTTTACAGGTTGTCCAGTCGAGAACACTCAATATCATTTGCTTAGTGAACAATATCTTAATGATTCCTCGTACGTTACTGACGAATTATCACCCCGTTGCGAACAGGATGCGCCGTGGCATCCGTTAAAGAGTTTCAATACCGCACATTATCTTTTCAATCCATATGTAATGAAACAGCTATACAAACAAAAATACATTGATCGTAATTTTATGAAACAAGTTATGACCTCCACAGAAGAAACGATTCAAAAAGTATTTGAAACCAGGGACAAAGGCGATGGTTTATTCTGGACAGACACTCATCTTGATACCCCTATGGGATTTGACAATTCCTCGAGATGGGATAAAGCATACGGCAATAAGGTTCCTTTTGAATGGAAAAATTCACTTGCTTTGGGGGTAAAGGCCATCGAGGGGTCGTGTTTTATTGTAGATGCGTTAAATACTGTTGCTTTTTTTCGAAGGGAGGTAGATGATAATGAAACCGCAGAGAAGCACGAGTTAAAGGCTCAGGAAATTTCTGAACAAATCAGACGGCTGCATTGGTGTGAAAACCAAGAATTCTTTGTCGATATAATCAGTTCAGATGAAAAAAAAAGTGATATTATTACCTTAGCAGGAGTTGCGCCGTTATGGGCTGGTATAGCTACGCAAGAACAGGCTGAGAAAGTAGCAAACAAAATCGGAGACCCAAAAATTTTCAAAAGCAAATATGGTCCGACCTCGCATGCAAAGAACCATCCGCTTTATGCTGACTTTTGGCGTGGCGATGTTTGTTTAAGGTTGAATTGGCTTGTATATATCGGCTTAAATAAATATGGTTTCGATGATTTAGCAAAATGGGTTCTTGATTCTACAATACTTCGTTTTAAGGATCACAATTATGATGGCGCAGAGATGTGGAATCCTTCGACAGGTATAGGTTACTGGACTCAGTCAAGTGAAATGGGGCTTTTAATGGATATGATGTTTTTCAAGAAAGATGAGTTAATGGCGAACGGTGCAAATATACATAGCTCTTTGAAATCATAATAATCTTATACTATTTAATTCTTGCAATGTCAATAAGTTGTGTTAATATTCTGCCATGGAAAATTTAAATGACAATCATGCGGCAAATAAATAGTTAAGTATTCCGATTATAGCAACGATTACTCGTTTTTTATGTCGCGAGCTGGCGCTTCACAATGAGTATCTCCGCCTCGAAAATAAGATTCTAAAATCTAGGATAAAAAAGCGTATAATCTTCACCGATAATGAAAAACTAACTCTTGTAGAAGCTGTAATGGCAATGGGTAAAAAAATACTGACCAAGTA
>WJJQ01000135.1 GCA_014729615.1 Candidatus Peregrinibacteria bacterium
GAAATATTCGAATTCATTGAAATGTATTACAATCGGCAAAGAATGCATTCGACAATTAATTTTCAAACTCCAATTTCATTTAATTCAACACGAAAAGTGGCTTAACTGTGTGTCGCAATTTGCGGGGAAAGACCAAGATACGTTATTAAAATGGCAACAGGCACTGGAAAAACTAAAATACTGAGCCTAGCATTGACTTGGTCTTATTTCCATAAGCTCTATGAAAAAAATTCAGACCTCTCTAAAAATTTTCTTATCATAGCACCTAATATCATTGTGTTAAATCGATTGAGAAAAGACTATAATGACTTGAAAGTATTTAAACAAGACCCTCTGATTCCTGAAAATGGGCACTTTGATCATAATTGGCGGAATGATTTTCAGCTTACCCTGCATATCCAGGATGAACTAAAACCCATAACAGAAGAGGGCAATCTATTCTTGACCAATATACATCGCGTCTATCTAACCGAAAATTGGAAATTGTCATTGGCAGAAGAGTTTCTAGGTAAAAAACCCCCAACCGACGCGGATACGTCTAAAGGAATGGACCTTGGAAAAGTCTTGCGCAGCAACAAGATTAAAAACCTGGTTGTGATGAATGATGAAGCACACCATATTCATGATGAAACCATGCAATGGTTTAAAAGCATTGAAGACATTAATAACACATTGCAGCTTAAACAGGGGAATGGAATTTCTTTACAAATCGACAATACAGCCACGCCCAAACATACTAATGGAGCTATTTTTGTCCAGACAATTAGCGATTATCCATTAGTTGAAGCGATCCGACAAAACGTTGTTAAATCACCCGTTTTACCAGATGAGGCCTCTCGCTCAAAATTAACCGAAAAATCAACATCTAAATTCGTGGAACGCTATAAAGATTATATTCATCTTGGTTACATTGAATGGAAAAAACAATTCGATGAAATAAATAATATAAAAACACCCATTTTGTTTGTCATGACCCTAGACACCAAAGAAGCCAACGAAACCAAAGAATTTCTTGAATTAAATTATCCAGAATTTAAAAATTCTGTATTACTTATTCATACCAAAAAGAGCGGAGAAATATCCGAGAATGAAACCTCAAAAAGAAAAAAACAAGAACTTGAGGAATTGCGAAAAGCCGCTGACGCGGTTGATGAAGATCTCTCCCCCTATAAAGCTGTTGTTTCCGTTATGATGTTGCGTGAAGGTTGGGATGTAAGAAATGTCACCACTATAGTAGGATTGCGGCCATACGAATCACCGGCAAAAATACTGCCTGAACAGACTCTCGGTAGAGGTGTTCGCAAAATGTTCGATATGGATATTAAAGAAGAACTTGTAATCATCGGAACGCCAGCTTTTATCGACTTTGTAGAATCAATTAAAACTGAAGGAGTTGAATTCAATTATCGCCCCATGGGTGATCTTGGAAAGTCGCATAGTCAAATGGTCGTTGAAGTTGACCAAAATAATGTTAAAAAGGATTTAGATAAGCTTGACATTCCCATTCCCATGCTATCTCCACGCATACATAGAGAGTATAAAGATTTGGAAAATATACAAGTTCAAGAAATGCAGATTACTCCCGTGCCCCTTAGGCAATTTAACCAGGCAGAGTTAAAGGAAATCGTTTTTGAAGACATTGATGGAGAATTTTCGCATAAAATTGAATTCACCGACACAATACCTGATTATAGAAATGTAGTTGGATTTTTTACACAAACTATTCTAAAAGGCAGCCGATTGGTAACTGGCTTTAACGTTCTTTATCCCAAAGTTGAACAATTTATTAGGCACAAACTTTTTGGGGAAAATGTGAACATAGAAGATCCTAATGTCTTAAGAAATTTGTCTGAGCCTGAAGCAAAAAATACTCTGTATAATGCCTTTAAGAACGCGATTGATAACCTCACTATTAAAGATAAGGGTTCAGCTCAGATCAGAAATTATGTTTCGCTTCGTAAAGTTAAACCCTTAGTAGTGAACAATCAAGCATATCTCGTTCCTCAGAAAAGCATCTTTAATAAAATTATAGGAGACAGTCAATTCGAACTTGAATTTGCCTCTTTCCTTGATGCCTGTGACGACATAATTTCTTTTGTAAAAAATTACCAATCCCTAAACTTCAAAATGGAATATCAGGGTGAGGATGGGAATATCCATGATTACTATCCAGATTTCATAATTAAGCAAACTGAAAATAAGATATATATTCTAGAAACAAAAGGTAGAGAAGATTTAAATGATTTGCGCAAAATCAAAAGATTAAAAATTTGGTGTGATGATGTCAACATCGCGCAAAATGGACGTCAGTATATACCCTTATATGTAAAACAGGATGATTGGGAAAAACATAAGAACGATGTAAAAACATTTGAAGACATAGCAGAAACTTTTAAATTAAAAGGATGAGAAATCAACTATGGCGCGGATTAATCTATCAGAAAAAGAAAAGCAGCAAATTATTGATCACATTAAAGAAGGCGAACCATTACCAAAGGAATATATTTATGGGTGTCTTCAACATTGTATGGGTAAATTAATTTAAAATTGATACATTGCTTCATACACTAAAAAAATGGAGTAATGATTATGTCAACCACTCAGCTTTTCGCTTCTGCCCTTGGACTCGAAACACCTTGGAAAATTAC
>WJJQ01000136.1 GCA_014729615.1 Candidatus Peregrinibacteria bacterium
GGGAAGAAGCTGGCGGAGCACCAGGTGCTCCCGGAGCGTCATTGGTGCGTTCTGCCGCGTCGAAGGTCGTCCTGCCAACGTTACTCTCGGCCGAGGCTTCCTTACCCAACTGCCAATCGACGCTGGCTTGCACGCCTTCTTCATGAGTCGGAGCTTCGGCGTCCTTCTGCTTGTTGCATCCAGATAGCGCCACCAAACCCATGACACCGATCAAATATACGATTCTCATTTTCCTTTTACCTTTCTTTTTTGTAAAAAAACCGAGTGTTTTCAAAAGTCGTGCTCTGCCGGGCATGAATACGCAAACGGTAATCATGCACAAAACAAAGCAGGGGATTATTAAAACCATAAAAATCAGAAAACATCAAGTCTAATGGTTGTAATCAGAGGATCAATCAACTGACACTAGCATGCTTTATATATTTTTTATATAAAATATGCTAGTGCGTTCAATATGCATGCTCACGCAGTAATTTCCATAATTAAATCAAGGTGTTCATTAGCCTTCATATGCATATAATCCACTTTTTCAGAGATGATTTTTTGCAGATGAGAGTATTCATCCATTAGTCGCGTAACTTTATTTTGGCCGGCTTCGGCGTTAAATTGGTCAAATTCAATGACATAATTATTCATGTCAATGGTATGCATAAAATCCTTCACTTTATTGCTATAAGATAGGGCAATCATGGGTTTACCCGCCAGGGCCGACATGATTAGGGAATGTAAACGCATACCCACGACAAATTTCGCCATGTGAAAAACCTGAAAAATATCTTTAATATCATGCGAATATTTTAAAAAGGTCACATGTGAATCCGCGACCATTATCGACTTAAGTTTATCCATCTCTTTACGATCATCATCTTTGTAGGCTTGAAAAGGTACAAAGACGGATTTTAATCCGTAAGTTGTCCAAATAAAATCAACTAAAATTTTTAAATCCGCATAAATCTTATCGGTGTCGCCTTTTATCCACGGTCTGATTGTGAATAAAACATAATCATCATCTCGGTTGTCGCCGTCATATAAATCCAGGGCGAAAGCCGGATCGGCCAATGTTAAAGCGTGTTTAACTCCCATTTTATTAATCAATTCATAGCTGCCATAATCTCGTACCGTTATTATTTTAGACTTAACTAAAATTCTTTTAGTCATGAATTTTCCGAAAAGAGTTTTTAATGGGCCAATGCTTTGAGCGAAACAAAAAACCGGTTTTTTATAAAAACGAGCTACTGCCGCTTGAATCGACCAAATGATAATCGCGAAAGGTTTTTCATCGGTTAATAATCCGCCTCCTCCCAAAATAAATACATCACACTTGGCAATTTCCGAAAAAGTTGACCAAATACTACCTGAAAATATACCTTTTACAAATGATCTTAATCCACTGGGCACAAGATGTGCGGATTTTACATTGTGCTCTTTTTCGGTTTTGATCGGATCATTGCTTAGCACGGTAATATCCGCGTTCAAAGGTTTTAAAATATTTAAAATCCCTTCAAGGATCATTTCATCCCCGATGTTGGTGGCGCCATAATTTCCGCAAATAGTTATTTTCATTTCCATAATATTATCCATTTATTTAGTGAAAAAATAAAGTGTAATAGTTGCTTTTATAGAGGATTCAAATAGATAGGTGACAATGATACTTTTTTAAACTAAAAGTTGACAAAAAGTCAAAAACTGTTACCATTTCATCTAATTTGTTTTTGATGGCATGAGCAAAAACGTAAAAAAACTAAACAGTTCAATTTCTATAAGCCAAAGCGTTCAGACGTTAAGGGCTTATTGCTCATGGCCGTTAAGACTTATTAGCGGTCTTTAAAAAGTAGGTCTTTATCTCAAAATGTTATTTTGTTTGTAGTCCTGAGGAAGAAATAAAAGATATCTCATGCCAACAGTATCTTTTTAATCTGATCGGATTCTTTGAGGGTATGCCGTTTTGCTTATTCAAAAAGTGTAGGTAAGGCGGCGTACCCTCGGACGGAGGGGTTCGCGTCGGCGCTTCGTGCGCGTTTACGTTCACGGGGCGCCCTTGCCCCTTCGTTCGACTCCGTCCAAAGGAACAATGAAAGCAACAAGAAAGGCAGCGGTCGCCTTCATGGCCGCACTCGCAGCCTTTGCTATCGCCCTTTGGGCGAACGCACAGGCACTCGCCGATCGCTTGAACGCGGTTGGCGATTCCGGCCTCGGAGACGAGGTCGTCATAATCGAGGGTAATGAGGCATGCTTTGCCTTCAGTACCCTCAACCTCGAGTGCTCCTCGCCTACGGGCGGGTTGAGCTTCGAGGTGTCATTCGACCCGCAGGACGCAGTGATGGGAGGCGTTCGTTACGAATGCTTCCCGGAGCCCAAGACTCCGGGTCAGCCCGATGGGCTGAGTGGGGAGCCGCATGCTCCCGGTCTGGTAACTATCGTTGGGTGCTTCGTGCCCAGCGAGAACGTCCGGGCCACCGTCGTCGTCACCGGCGAAGATGGAACCCTCACCAAAACCCTCGGCTACACCGTCAGGCCTCGCGCCGCGACGGTCGAGCAGGTCGAGAGCGTGGATGACAAGGCTGACAAGGCCTTGAAGGAAGCGCGTAAGGGCGGCGGCCCCCTTGGGGGTCGTGGCGAGGTGGGACTCAGCTATGCCTGGGCCCCAAACACAGAGGAACGAAGGTCGCCGGGTCTGGGTTTCCAGATCTCGGCGGCCGGCCGCGTCCACCAGTTCTTCAAGCTGGGGGCCGCGGTGCGGTGGTTAAGGCAGGACGTTTGGGTAAGGGAGGATCTCAATCCTTCGGACCCCGAACTGACTGAAGACCAGCTGACGCTGGTTCTTAAGCCGCAAGTCCCTTTCAACCCGGCGGAGTGGATAGAGCTCTCCGTCGGGCTGGAGCTGGGCGCGACCCAGTTTCATACTCAGCAAGCTGTCGTACGTCAGGACCCCGATCGCCGCGTGGTTCTGGCAAACGACTCGACCGAGTGGGACTTCACGGGGGGTCTCATTGGGTCGGTTTATTTCTTTCCCCACCCCAGCATCGGGCTGGGCGGTTGGGCCTCTGGCCTTATTCGTCCCTCGGACGAGCCTACGTGGCACGCCGAGAAGAGCAGGTTCGATGCCAACGCGGGCCTGGGCATCCAAGCCCGTTTCTAAGGAGAGCGAAATGGCGAAAAATGCTCTCCTGCAACTGATGGCGGTCGGCACCGTCATCATCTTCTTCCTGGCTTCGTGCAGTGAGGAAGAGGCCTGTCTCCGCGAGGGGCAGGTCTATTATGCCGACGTCGGTTGTGTTGATGCCGCAAGCGTTAATGCATCCGGCGGAACCGCGGGCTCCGGCAGTAATGTTGCCGGGTCCGGAGGCCTCGACGTCGGTAACGGTGGAGAGGCAGCAACCGGCGGCAACGCCGGTACGCAAGCAGGCACCGGTGGAAGTGCAGGTGCGATGACCGCAGGTTCTGGTAGTGGCAACGTCGCCGGGGCTGGCGGAGCAACCGCAGGCACTGGTGGCGGCAACGTCGCTGGAGCAGGCGGAGCAACCGCAGGCACTGGTGGCGGCAACGTCGCTGGAGCAGGTGGTATGACCGCCGGAACCGCAGGCATGGGGCAAGGCGGAGCAAACGCCTGTCTCCCCGGGGAAACGGAGTGTTTCGGAGAGTGTGCCGATACGCAAACCGACCCCTGGAACTGCGGCGCCTGCGGCCAGTGGTGCACTGACAGCGAGATCTGTCAGGCAGGCATCTGCTGGCCGTGTCCCGTCGGAACGGTCTCCTGCGCCAACGGGTGCAGGGACACCGCCAACGACGAGGATCACTGTGGCGGATGCGGAGTGCAATGCTCCGCCACAGAGATCTGCCTCAACGGTCTTTGTACCGTACCTCCCATCGGTTCTGGAGGCGCAGGCGGGTCTAGCAGTTCGGGCGGAACCAGCGGAAACGCGGGTTCACCCGGGCAAGGCGGAGCCGGAACCGGCGGAGCACCCATCGCGGGCGCCGGTGGCATGGCAGGCGCAGGCGGTCTGTCGGGGACGGGAGGATTCAACCCCCTTCCGTGTGATGGTACCGAGGTAGAGTGCTTCGGCCTCTACTGCGCTATCACCAGCGAGGACCCCAACAACTGCGGCGGTTGTGGCATCGAATGTGAGTTCGATGCAACCTGCATAGGGGGTGTTTGCTCTCCCTGCGTTCGGGGTCAGGTAGAGTGCAGCAACGTCTGCACCGACTACTTGGCTGATCGGTTCAATTGTGGCGGATGCGGAGTCCGCTGCGAAGGGACCGAAAACTGCTTGAGCGGCGTTTGCACTCCGTGACGCTCAAGCTCGCATCATTGTAAGGGCCGGCCCCCCTTATAATGTTAAATTGTTAATCAACAAAGGAGGTAAAGGCCTTACAAATAGAAAATGAAGACCGAAACCGACCCGACGTGGCTGTGTGCGTGCGTCGGGCAAGCGTCCGGAGAGGTCCGGACACCAAATAGGTCCACGTGTAACAGCGTGGGCCTATTTCCTAATTATTATTTTGTTAATAGTTTCCTATGCATCATCACCCTCTCATCGGTCAGATGCTCAAGGTCATGATGCGCTTTGCAAAGCGGAACCATAAATTTAGGACTATGTATTTTGCCGATAGCCCTTCTTAATGTGTGATGGATGTTGGTTGATTTTTGTTGGCAGTTTGGAACAGCACATTTATTGCCATATTTGTAGTTAATTGCGCGTCTGATTTTGACGGGTATGTAGCTTGATTTGGCGGGTTCTTGCAGTTTGTTGTTTTCTTCAATCTGCTTGTCACGTTGATTGAGCATGTTTCGTAACATTTCATTCACATCTATTCCCTCTTCAAAGAGTTTTTGTAATTTTTGTTTAATGTCATCGGCCATTTCAAATCGTTGCACGTGCACAGATTTATGCTCTTTTACGGCTTGTTCAAGCGATCTTGTCGATAGATTTTTTGTCATGTGAACCAGTTCAGTTTGGTTTTGTTCGGTAGCGATCGATGCAACCCTCGCAAGTTTGTTCACACTGATTTCACCTTTAACCAGTACTTTCTTTAAAACGGGTTTGTCTTCAAAGCGTTTTTCAAGTTGAAGTACACGTTGAACTTGGTCACGGCTGACACCGGCAAGCACGGCGGCAAAGTGATACAAAGATTCAAAACCTTTTTCTTGCCACAATCTTCTGCGCGCCACTTCTGGCAAAAGACCAATGAATTTGCGCCGTGCTTCCAAAGCGGCTTGTCCATAAGCGCGACATTTTTCATATAATTCTTTATTGCTCATATTCATCTGGGTTAAAGTACCCATAATTATAGCAGAAAAAAGCCAAAAAACACGCTTTTGGGCTTGCGAATCGCTGTCAAATTGTGTCGCAGTCACCTTCAAATAATGGTAACCATAAGCCAAAAGCGCAACCCCGCTCAATCTAATTTTTTTTCTAATATATGCTGTTAGAATAAAAAACTTGACAAAAAAACAAAAAAATGACAAAATAACAAGCCTTATTTACCCAAATTATGCACAAACTAAACAAATTGGACATATAGGAACATGTATAATGCATTGTTTCATGTGCTCACATTTTAGTAATTGCAGTGGTAAATAAGCTGACCATTGAAAACTCACTCACTACATTTAATTGCAGAGTCTCACCTGTTTTTCTTAAAAGAAAGGTAGATGGGACTCTGCAAAAACGAAAGGATTTAGCAGGGTACCGGGATTCCCAACAACAAAGGGACCAGAAGGGCCCTGCAAACGAGGTTATCATGAAGAACATTTGCGTACTGTGTCTATTGGTTGCGGTCATTGGTAGTGGTTGCGCGGATGACCGCGAGGTCACCCGCCTCATCGAGAGGGGTGCCGTCTATTGCGAAAAAAACGTCCACGTGTACGACACCTTCTCCGCCGCGAGCGGGCAGGTAATCGAGGAGGGGAAGCCCCTTCCTCGAGAGGAAGCCGCAACGCAGCCCTCTTGCTGCGGAAGCGATTTCTGTGACGGCACCACGAGCACGGGCGGCACCACGAGCACGGGCGGCACGACTAACACCGGCGGCACCACAAGCACCGGCGGCACCACGAGCACCGGCGGTACCTCGGGCTCTTCCGGTAGCGATACCGGTGGGGTTGGTGGAGTCGAAGGACTCAGCCTCGAAGACGCGTTTCTCCTCTGCGTAGCAGGGGAGTGCCCCTGCACACAGGGACAAACCCGCTGCGACGGAGTTTGCACTCCGACGCACGAGGACCCGCTGAACTGCGGTGCCTGCGGCCGCGTCTGCGACACGTTCGAGTGTCGCGACGGCAAGTGCGTCGACTAGTCGTCGCAGCAAAGAATCACATCGACTTTGCAAAGTCGATGGGGAGGTCAAATCGGCCTAGAGCCTTTACCAACAAACCGGTAAAGAAGCTCCCTCCCATACCATCATCGTCGTCTGACCTTTTCGCATGCGCACCCCGGTTGGCTGGCAACCACCCGGGGGAAGAATAGTGAGTGAGTTTTCTATTCTTTTTCTTTTAAATATCTTCCAAGAAGAACAAAATAAAGAATCATTATTATAAAAATAATGACCTGTTGAGTTACACAAAAAATACAATAGGTTTGTAATACAAACGCTTCAATATATGTTAAATAAAGGCTAAAAGCCACTCCAATAACACTTAAAACAGTCATTTTTATTACCAGCAATTTGTTTGTTGTCCACTTAAAGAAAATTTTGCTTAAATCTTTGCCTGATTTTAAAAGCCAGCTTGCGATGAAAAAAATCGTATAAGTCAGCAAGCCCAGTAAAGCTACGGGGATTCGCATAAAGCCAAGATCAATAACGCTCCAGGGACTCTTATTAACCACATCGCAGTCAAAATTGTCGCCAAAACTGCAATAATCCGAAAGTTCAGGTTTGAAATGCATGTATAACAAGTAGGCCGTTACAAATATCGCGACTAACGAAAGCAATTTGATAAGTATATGAATGGTTTTTGTGCTTTTGGTCATGCTGTTTTTTTAATGTTTAATATTATAAGCTAGATTTAAACGGCCCTCAATTTCACTTTTATTTAAAATGTGATTTTGAGTCCCTTCATTTTCAAGATTATAAGTGGCAATTAATGATCCGAATTGACAGCATTTTTTTAAATCGTAACCTTTTTGCAAACCGGCAACAAAGCCTGCTCTGAAAGCATCGCCGCAACCTGTTGGATCAACTTCTCTATTTGCTTTAACAGCTTCAACCTTCGTAGTTTTATCACCGTGGTGAATAGTGCTTCCGTCTTTGCCGTGGGTTTGAATATAAATTTTTGGCATGAACAACAATTCTTTTTTCGTAACACCCAGCTTTTTCATTAAAAGTGAAGTTTCATAGTCGTTGGCAATAAAATAATCCGCGTAAACAATTATTTTCCGCAAATCCTCTTCAACAAAAGCGTTTATTTGTTGTCCTGCATCGAAAACATAAGGGATTTTCATTTTCTTGCAATCTTCCGCCGCGATCAGCATTTGCTTAGGTGAATCCGGCGATATAATTGCCAGTTCAATATTTTTATATCCACGCAAGCTTACAATGTTTCTGGGCGACGTCTTACTTTGCATTGCACCGGGATCAAATATTGTAATTTGATTTTGATTTTTGTCCGTCACAATATACGCGCTGGCGGTCATTTTATTCCGGTCTTGCATAATGCCTGACAGGTCCATGCCCATTTTCTTGAAATATTTTTTATACTCATGAAAATCTGAGCCTACTGTCGTCATTATTAACGGTTCAATGCCCAGCTGTTTTAAGCTATACGCAATATTGCCTCCGCATCCGCCAAACATAAAATTATGATCGGAAACTGGGAAAACCATGTTCAAATTGTCCGGCATAATCACATCGCTGAACGCGTCTTTAAAATGCATTAAATGATCATATGCAATTGACCCGACAACCAATACTTTCTTTTTTGAAAACATATTTGTATTCTACGCATTGTTGGCTTATTCATCAAGTCCCAATGCAATTTTACGGGCAACGGAATTCGCTTTAAAAAGGCTTTCAAAGGTTCCGGCATCAGTCCATTCACCTTTTACAAATTCCGCCTTTAATAGTCCTTTATTGATATAGTTATTGCTAACATCCGTGATTTCGTATTCACCACGGGCGCTTGGGTTTAAAGCTGAAATGATTTTAAATACATCATTGTCATAAAGATAAAATCCGGTAACGGCATAATTGGATTTTGGATTTGCCGGTTTTTCCTCGATTCCAATTATTTTGTTTTGATCATCAAGTTCCGCTACGCCGAATCTGTTGGGATCCGCCACTTTCTTCAAAAATATTCTGGCACCTTTTTCATTTTTAAATGCGTCGATTTCCGCGCTAAAATTATCTTCAAAAATATTATCACCTAAAATTACAGCAACTTTGTCGTCACCGGCAAAATCAGAGGCGAGGCCGAGTGCTTGAGCAATACCACCAGCTTCTTCTTGAATTTCGTAAACAAAGCGGGCGCCAAATTCACGACCGCTTCTAAGTAACGTTAAAAAATCCCCGGCATGTTCTTTCCCGCTTATGATTAAAATATCTTTTATTCCCGCATCTACAAGCGTTTGTATAGGATAATAAATCATTGGCTTATTATAAACGGCCAATAAATGTTTGTTTGTAACTTTCGTTAGTGGTGAAAGCCTTGAACCCGTGCCTCCGGCCAATACTATTCCTTTCATTTTTTTGTGCTTATGTATTCTTTTAAAGCGTCTTCAAAGTTCCTCAAGTTTGGTAACATATTATTCCTTAAAATGGAATAGAAAGGCCGTCTTGCTTTGGTTGGATACTGCTCGGTCGAACAGGGGATTATGGTCGTTTGTAAACCTGCTGTTGCAACAATTTTTTGTGCGAATTCAGCCCATGAAACAACACCATCATTTGTTATGTGGTAAATGCCCGAAGGATATTCATTGGTGGATATCAACCATCTGACTTGTTCAGCCAGATCCTTGGCAAAAGTGGGCTTTCCATATTGGTCACCAACTATTTTTAATTCGTCTTTAATCTTTGCATTTTGCAAAATTGTATCAACAAAGTTTTTTCCATTTTCACCAAACAGCCAGCTGGTTCTAATTAAAAAATACTTACCCTCAACCGGATTAAGCTCATCCAGCATTTCCATTTCATCCATTAAAAGCTCTTCACCAAGTAATTTAGACCTTCCGTAAGCATTTACCGGTGAAGGGGAGTCTTCCTCATTATAACCGTTTTTTTGGTCTCCCTTGAAGACGTAATCGGTACTGAAATGAACCAGTCTCGCGTTTATTTCTCTGCAGGCTTTTGCTAATAATCCCACGGCATGCCCGTTTATTTCCAATGCAAGATTTTCATTGTCCTCCGCGTTATCTACGTCGGTATAACCCGCGCAGTTAATAACAATATCGGGTTGAATAGACATTATGTATCCGAAAATTGCGTCTTGATCTGTAAGGTCCAGGTCTTCTTTGTCGATTGCTATATAATCGAAATCATGAAATGCTTTTTGCATTTCATGGCCTAAAATCCCATTTTTACCGATTATTAATACCCTCATTATTGTAAATACGAATGAACTTCATTCTTTAAATTTTCAATTTTCACATTTTTGGATTCTTCTGACGACCGTTCTTTCCATTCCACACTCGCGTCGGCAATAGTGCGTTTACTCAATACTATTCTTAATGGACAGCCAATCAGGTCGGCGTCTTTTAACTTTTTACCGGCGCTTTCATTTCTGTCATCATACAGTACTTCAATGCCGTCAGATTCAAGATCATTATAAATAGTTTCAGCAGTTGAAAAAATTTCGTCATCATTACCAAGTGTAACTAAATGCACATGAAAGGGAGCCATGGATTTTGGCCAGATAATACCGTTTTCATCGTGACTTGCTTCTACAATCGTACCGAGTAAACGAGTTGTTCCTATTCCATAACAACCCATGTAAACCGGTTTTTGCGACCCGTCTTCGTCTGTATATTTTAAATTGAAAGCATCGGAATACTTAGTGTTTAGTTTGAAAATGTTCCCGGCTTCAACAGCTGTAGCCACTTCGTGATCGCCGTTTTTGTCCAATGATTTCGCGTCCAGCAAAACCAGATCGGTAAATTCTTCAATTGTAAAGTCGCGACCAAGATTAAAGTTAACAACGTCCTTGCCGTATTCATTTGCGCCGGTTACGAAATTTTTTACATTTTTAATTGAATGGTCCGCTATGAATGGTACTTTGTCATTTTCATAGGGAGAAATATAACCTTGCACCAGATTTAAGCTTTTTAATTCCTCTTGAGTCGCGGCCCGAACCTGTTTGCCAAGATAATTAGTCAATTTATCTTCATTTACCTGCAGATCTCCGCGAATACAAACACCTATAAATCCGTCACCTGCCTTATAAACGACGGTTTTTAAAATTCTCCAATCTTCGACCGAGTGGGCTTCCGCGTTGGCCGCCACAGTTAAGTCCCTTTCAATTTCTACAATCGCCAAAGGTTTTTCGTCTTCATTTTTATCTGCAAGTTCAACAATTTTTCCCGTTGCCACTTCACTGTTTTGAGCCGTACCGTCTTTCTTGTTTATTATGATAGTATCCTCGCCGGCAGGAGTAATTACTGAAAATTCATGCGAAAAGTCTTCACTGAAAGCTCCACCGGAAGCTTCAACCACATAAGCTTTTAAACCGCATCTTTTGAAAACCTTTAAGTATCCATCTTTAACTTTTTCATAATAATCATTCAAATCTTCTCTGCTAACGTGAAAACTATACATATCTTTCATGCCGAATTCACGACCTCTCAGAATTCCCGACTTTGCACGCGGTTCATCACGAAACTTTGTTTGAAATTGATAAACAGCCAGAGGCAAATCTTTATATGATTGAAGAAATTTCGCCACCAATGGTGTTACCGCTTCCTCATGAGTTGCCCCCAAAACAAATTCTTTATTGCCAACTCCTTTCGTTCGATATAAAACATCATCCATTGTTTTATTTCTACCTGTTGTTTCCCAAATATCCGTTGTTTGTAAAGCCGGCATCAATAATTCCTGACCTCCAACGGCATTCATTTCCTCTCGAATTATATTGGTAATTTTCCTTAAGGACCGCAGACCAAGGGGCAAAATATTATAAATACCCGCGCTTAAACGTTCAATAAATCCGCCCTGTGTTAAAAGGCGCGCGTTAGCCGATGTTGCGTCATGAGGGGCGTTAAGTCTTGTTTTACCGAATAAGGAGGAATATTTCATGATTATCTTGTTGTTTGTAATGGTGTTTTACTGGCAATTTTAAAATTGGGGATTTCCAGTCGATCGACAATATCTGCAACCCAATCTTGATGATTCATATACCAGTCGAAAGTTTTTTTGATGCCTTCGTCAAAAGTAACAGATGGTGCCCAGCCCAGTTCTCGTTCGATTTTGGACGGATCCATTGCGTATCTTCTGTCATGAGCTCTTCTGTCTTCAACATAAGTGATCAAGTCCTCTGATTTACCAAGAAAATTCAGAATCTTCTTTGTAATTTCAAGATTGGTATATTCATTGTGCCCGCCAATATTATAAACCTCCCCGTATTTATTGCTTTGTACGATTAGATCAATCGCACTGCAATGATCCAGTACATACAGCCAGTCTCGCACGTTTTGTCCGTCGCCGTAAACAGGTAAAGGTTTGTCTTGTGATGCCAGATTAAAAAAGAATGGAATAAGTTTTTCCGGAAACTGATAAGGCCCGTAATTGTTACTGCAACGACTAATCGTCACCGGCATTTGATAAGTCTCAAAATACGATTCCACCATTAAATCCGCGCCCGCTTTAGAAGACGCATAAGGGCAATTGGGCTTTATATGTGTGTTTTCCGTAAAATAATCTTTGCTTCCCGTTCCCAAATCCCCGTACACTTCATCGGTAGAAATTTGATGATAACGGGCGACGTCATTTTCTCTTGCCGCCAATAACAAATTATGAGTTCCAATAATATTTGTCTGCACAAAAATGTGAGGATCAATAATACTTCTGTCTACATGTGTTTCAGCGGCGAAATTGATAACCGTATTGAATTTTTCCAACGCGAAAAGTTCATTCACAAAATCTTGATCGGCAATGTCACCTTGTATGAAACGGATTCTGCCGTCATCTGCAAGGTCTTTAATATTGTTTAGATTCCCAGCATAAGTCAGTTTGTCCAAAACAATAAGTTCATCATCATATTTGTCGGCGTGAAATCGCACATAATTTGATCCTATAAATCCTGCGCCACCGGTTATTAAAACTTTCTTCATTTCTTTTCTTTATAATATTTAGATTTTAACTTTTTTTATGAATTCTTACAGATCAAATATGTATTTGTCCGGTTCATAATTCATATTTGAAATAGCCATTAAAACAGCGTCTTCCGAAAAATCAAAAAATTCTCTAAAACAAATGTGATTTACCAGCAGGGCGTCATTTGGGCCCTTCAAATCAAATGTCTTCCAATTTTGTCCATCGTGAATCCTCGCGCTACATGAACCTTTCATGCAAACATACATTTTCTTTTCACCCACTACCGCATGGCCACCTCTGTCCTTGACAGCATTTGTTACGTAGTAAATACGTTTTGGCTCCCAGTCTATAAAGTCCCTTAATTCAATAACTGTCAGCTCACCTCTGTCATCTGAATGCTTTGGAAGCTTTTTCTTTTTAACTGTTTCCATGAAAGAAATTTACAATGTTCTGATACGTTTTTCCATTTTGTATGCTTCGATAATATCTCCTTCTTGTAATGGAAAAACTTCTCCCGAGTATAATACGCCGCACTCCTGATTTTCCGGCACTTCCTTCACCTCTTTGTCTACGCGCTTCAATCCGTTTATGCGACCCTCACCTTGCAGTTCTTCATTTCTGTATATTCTGACTTTAACTTTTTCAAGTTGCCCTTTTTCCACCTTGCATCCAACAATCATTTCTTTTTTCTTTGTCATGAAAATTTGTTTTACTATTGCTGTTCCAACAACTGTTTCAATTTCTTCCGGCTCAAGCATGCCTGTTAAAATTTTCGTTATATCATCAAGAAGTTTGTAAATAATATTATAATGCAAAACCTCTATATTTTCACGTTCAGCTATTTTCTTTACATTTGGAGTGATGCCGGTATGAAAACCCATAACAATGCCACCGCCGGCTGCAGCCATCATTACATCTGATTCTGTTATATTTCCCACACCCGACAAAATAATTTTAACGCCGACATCTTCATTTTTTATTTCATGAATCGACTCTTTCAATGCTTCAAGCGAACCTTTAGTATCGGCTTTTAAAACCAATTTAAGCTGTTTTAGCTGACCGGAACTGATTTGCGATATAATTTCTCCCATACCACGTTTTGAAAGTAACTCGGCCTCTTTTAAAGTTGCTACGTTTTGAGCTTGAGTGCGAGCAGTTTTGTCATCCGGGACAACGTGAAATATATCTCCACTTTGTGGAGTGCTTTGCAGACCCGCTATTAAAACCGGATAAGATGGATCAGCCAGACGAACATTTTTACCTGTATGGTCCTTCATAGCCTTTACGCGACCGTAAGTGCTTCCAACAACAATATTATCCATAAGCCTTAATGTACCTGTGTTAACCACAACCGTACACACGGGCCCCAAATTCTTATCTAAGTGGGATTCAATAACAGTTCCAATTGCCGGCCTGTTGGGATTTGCTTTTAAGTTTTCCAAATCCGCCGCCAGCAAAATCATGTCGAGAAGTTGATCCATGCCCTGACCGGTATGCGCTGAAACGGGAACCATAATAGTGGAACCGCCCCATTCTTCGGGTACAAGTTCATATTCACCCAGTTCCGCTTTTACTCTATCAGGATCAGCACCTTCTTTGTCAATTTTATTTATGGCCACAATCATTGGGACACCGGCTTCCTTACCATGTTGCAACGCTTCAATGGTCTGAGGTTTAATTCCTTCATCCGCCGCCACCACAAGAATTGCAATGTCGGTTACTTTGGCTCCTCGAGCACGCATTGCGGTAAAGGCCTCATGCCCCGGTGTGTCTAAAAATGTTATTTTTCTGCCATTTTTCTCAACTTGATAGGCGCCTATATGTTGCGTAATACCGCCAGCTTCACCTTTGACTACATTGGCTTCCCTGATGTAGTCAAGAATAGATGTTTTTCCGTGATCAACGTGCCCCATTACAACTACAATCGGAGGTCTTTCACGAAGATTTCCGGGGTCATCTTCTTTTACGAGTGCTCCAAGATCACCTTTATATACGTCTTCCGCTGATGCTTCACTTTGTTTTTTCTTTAAAAGTACATTAAAATCAGCCGCTATAATCGTGGCCGTTTCAAAATCAATCTGTTGGTTAATATTCGCGAGAATACCATTTTTCATTAGCTCACCAATAACTTTGGCTGCTCCTATGTTCGTTTTTTCCGAAAATTCCTTTACGGTTATTACCTCGGGAATTTCAACGGGACGATCGGTAATGGGTCCTTGAGGCCTTACAGTTTGAAATTGTTGTTTCTTTTTATCTGCCTTACCTGCTGTTTGTTTCCTTTGAGACTTTATTAATTCTCGTTCTAATTGTTTTGCAACTATTTCTTCGTGCAAATCGGCGGCATCTCGGGGTGAATTTAAGTCACCAAATAAATCATCATCTGTTTGCTCCTTAACCTTGGTTTCTTCCACTTTCTTGGTAGCTGTTGCAGTTGTTTTCTTTGGAGCTTTCTCGGCTTTTGGTTTTGCAAAATTGCCTTGCTTCTTTACGGCAGAGGTTTTTTTTGTAGTGGATTTCTTTGTTGCGGTTGTTTTTTTGGGCACCAAAAATAGGAAGTTAAAGCTAAAAAAGCGATAAAAGTTTATGTAATTAATCTTTAAAAGTCAAACAATAACCACAAATTACTCTTCTGGTTTTTCAAGAACCGGGATATTTTCCTCCTTTAAAAAACCATTACCCGATATTTTATAAACGTCTTTATCGATTTTTTTAAATTCTTTTGCGGCATTATTATACATGTTTACCGTAGTTCCCAAATTATTACCAAGTTTTGACATATACGTTTCATAACTGTTTAAATGACGACCTAAAGAACCTACTTTCGTAATAATTTCTTTAACGGATTCTTCCATTTTTAAAGCTTTCAACCCCTGCAAAACAGTTTCCAGATATGCGAAAAACGAAGTAGGGGAAACAATAATCACATGTTTTTTAAAAGCATATTCAACCAAGTCCGTGGAATTCACGTCTACAGTGCCTCCCACATTATAAACCAGCAAATTGTAAAAAATTCCTTCTGCAGGAATAAACATGAAAGCAAAATCCGTGGTGTCCTCTTCGGGTCTGATGTATTTAGATGTTTCGTCTATTCTTAGTTTCAGGTCGGCTTTAAACTCTTTTTCAAGCTTTTCCCTTACGGCTTTGTCATTTTCATTCATAATCATATTATACTTCTCCAATGAAAATTTTGAATCAATGGGGATCAATTTATCTTTAAAAAATATGACTGCATCAACAATTTCATTGTCTTTAAACTTATATTGCATTTTATATTGCCCCGGTGCCAAAACATTACCCAATAACGATTCTAAAAAATATTCACCCAACACACCCCTGTGTTTCGGATTCTTTAATATGTTTTCAAGACTGCGCATTTGATCAGCAAAATTTACCACCTGCTTGTTGGTTTCATCCAGTTTGGTCAGCTTTTTTGTTACTTCTTCTATAATTTTCGCACTTTGCCCGAATTGCTTTTGCATGGTTTCTATCGATCTGTGCTGATGTTGATTTAAATGTTCAACAATTTTATCAAATTTATTCTGTAAGTGCTGTTGGGATTTTTCGTCTTTCTCGGAAATTGATTTCCGCAGATTTTCTATCATTTCCAACATCAGTCTGTTTGAGCCGTCGTCAGCAGGTTTTTTTAATGACTGAAGCGAATAGATAACGTACATGACAGCCGCAAGTAGTCCAAAACCGATAATATATATAAAAGTTTCCATGTTGTTTATTATTTTCCATATACTAGGTGAGTACTTACTCACCGTCAATGCTAAATTGCCGCGTGACACAAAGTGCGAAATTCACAATAACTGCATTGATAACCCGGAGAGGCTTCGAAGGAAGAGTTCTTTAAATTTTTACAATGTTCCAGCATTAACTCTTTAAACTCTTTTAAGTCATCTTCATTCCTTTCAGTTGACGCTTTACTTACGTCGTCAAGATAATAAAGGCTTAATCTAGATACAGGAAGCTTATAAAGCTCTTTGGCGGCGTATGCATAAAGCGAAAGCTGCAGGTCTTTTTTCAAATTGGCATTTAGTTTCGATTTTCCAGTTTTATAATCAATTATTTCGTATGTTCCATCTTCAAGCTTGTCTATTCTATCTATACGCCCTGAAAATGTGACATTTCCAATTTTTACGCGAAATGACCTTTCTAAAAATTCAGGAGGTTTAAAGTCAGATTCTTTCTCTTTTTCGAAAAACCTTTCCATAATATGTGTGCCTTGTATTTTTCTGGCCTTCTCATGCCCTTTATTCTCATAACCCTGCGGAATCCAATTTTCTTCAAAAATTTGTTTAAGTCGTTCCAGCGATGGAGAATGACCCTTTTTTATTTCGGAATAAAACTGATTTACGGTGTTATGAATACTTGAACCAAAATTAGCGGCATGCGGTTGGGGAGTCGGTATTTGAAACAAATATCTGAACTTATATTTTAACGGACACGTTAAGAAGGTGTCCATCTTACTGAAACTCAAGCTGTTAATGTTAACCTCGGGCGTATAATTGGTTTTGCTATTTTCATTTTCTGCTTCAAAAAGATTCATTACCTTTTTTGGCTCTGTCGCGGTCGTTTTATCTTTCAACAAGACTTTATGTGAATTTTGATTCACCACTTCTTCAATAAAAGGTGATACTTTCCATTGTTTTTTGCCTTCATAAAACTGGCTGAACGTCAAAGAGAGCTTCTTTCTTGCCCTTGTTATCGCAACATAAAACAATCGTCTTTCTTCCTGCAAATGCATGTCTTTGTCCGGTAAATCTTCATTAACTAGTTCCGATGGAATAACTATGGGATCGCTTTTTTTGATCCCCGGGAATCTGTGTTTGACTAGACTCGGAATAAAAACATGATCAAATTCAAGGCCCTTTGCGCTATGCACAGTTAGAATAGATACCGCATCCGCTTCAAGTTGCGGTTTCCGGCCGAACGGATTCCCCGGTACTTCGTCCATGGAATCCAGATAATCAATAAAATCATTTATGCTTGTTTCGCTGTTGTTTAATTCAAAATCATTAACAACATTTAGGAATTTAGCAATTGATTCAATTTTTTCCGCGTTTTCCAGGGTGTCATTCTTGGTGAGATTCTTATGGATTCCGCTTTTATCAAGGAATTCACCAACCAAACGACTTAATGAATGTGTTCTTGCAAATTCAAGTAATTCATTCATTAAAATATAAACTTCATTGAACTTGTTTATAAATTTTGTTTCAGGAAAAAATTCATTTCCTTCAATGTTAAGATTGTCCCGCAAAAAATAAAAAATAGGCTTAAAATGTGAGCTCTTAGCTTGTTGCACAAGATTAAGTATATCGCTCATTTCCAGACCGAAGGCTTCTTGTGTAAGTATTCTGACTGTGGCAACATCGTCATGAGGCTTTTTTACGAATCTCAAAAATGCAATTAAGTCCTTAATAATACTGTCTTTCAACAGTCCTCCATTATCTTTGATCACAAAAGGGATATTGCTTAAGCGCAAGGCATCCGCGAACATTTGTCCAATTTGATTGGTGCGAATTAAGATCGACATATCTCTATATTCAACTCCTTTATCGGCTAAAGCTTTTATTTGATTTTTAATATATTCAATTTCATCAATGTAGTTTTCAAATTCTACCACTTCAACAGGTGAAGTATCTTCACAATCTGTATTAGAAAATAATTTTTTGTCCACACCTGCTTCAACCTCCAGCCTGTAAGGATTATTATTTTTAATCACTTCATAACTTATATCGAGAATTGGTTGGCAGGATCTGTAATTCTGATTTAAAACCACTTTCTTCGCATCGGGGAAAAATTTTTGAAATGTTTTAATATTGCTTAAAGATGCTCCTCGCCATTTATATATAGATTGATCATCATCACCAACAACCATTATATTTGAGTGCTTTTTTGCCAAAAGCATTATAAGCTTTGTTTGAGCCAGATTGGTGTCTTGAAACTCATCTACGAGCAGGTATTTAAAGCGCTCCTGAAAATCTTTTAATACACTTGAACGTTTTTCAAGGAGTCTTAATGCATAAAATTGAAGATCATTAAAATCCATAAAATTATTTGCCATCATTATTTTTTGGTAAGTTGCATATGCTCTTGCAACTTCAAGTCTTTTGGCGGCTTCCTCTTTTTCTTCGTCGGATCCGGCATTAGTATTCTGAATTTCAGCATATTCAACATATGCCGTGGGCCCAATATCTTCATCTTTTAATCTGCTGAAATGAGACAGTAAAATATTAATGAATTTATTCGGGTTTCCAAGCGGTCTATAGTAATCCAGGTCAAAATTGTATAGATTTTGCTTTAAAAAAAGCCATTGTTCACCTTGCGACAACAAGCGGTAATTATTATCGATACCAATTTCATGAGCTTTTTCTCGTAAAATTGAATCGCAAAATGAATGAATGGTTTTAATTACCGGCTCCTCATAAGATAAAGGCATTTCCTCGTCTATTCTTGTTGTCATTTCTTCAGTTGCCTTTTCAGTAAATGTAAGTGCTAAAATTGATTCAGGCTCAACTTTTTTTTCAAGCATTAGATAAATGATTCGCGATGTAATAACCCGAGTTTTACCCGTTCCGGCACCGGCTATTACAAGCATTGGACCGTCAATGTCGGTTACCGCCTGTTTCTGTTCTTGATTTAGTAATTCCATATTCATAAGCATCAAATAATTTACCTTTATTTGTCCACTATGCCAAATGGAGTTCAAAAAAACATAAAATTATGCTAAAATATAACGATAATTAATGCGTATGAACAAAAGCAAATTACATAGAACCCACAGTTTATTCAACTCCAGCAGATTTTGCTATAAAGAAAAGCCGGCCGGAAAAGAACAAAATGAGCAGAAATCAGAAAAACCTGACGAAAAAAAAGAAGATTTAGAAAAAATGAAGCCAAAAGGAATACCTATTGATAAGGATACTGAGCAACAGAAAGAAAAGGCGGAAAAGACCAAGGAAAAAACAAAGAAAAGCCTTAAAAAAGACGAAAAAGAAATTCAAAATAAATTCGGAGGAGAATTTTTTGATTTATCGAAATTGCCATTTCTTAAGGGGAAAGGGGTAAAAAGTGAGGTGCATATTAATGTGCCGAAAAACTTATCTGAATTTAAAGATGAGAATGGCAAAGTAAAAAAACCTCGCTTGATTGTTTTTGCTCATGGAAATGGCGGCCAAAAATACAATAACAGTGAAAGTATTAAAATTCAAAAGCAGGTAAAAAAAATGAGGGAGAACGGGGATCCCGTTATATTGGTCATGCCGCAGGACGGTCATGGTAAATGGAAAGATTTTGAAAAACCCGAAGTATTAGAAGAAATAGTTGGACTTGCCGAGGAAATGACAGGTGAAGACTTAAAACAAGATATTAGTTTATCATCATTTTCCGGCGGTAATGTTGCTATAAAGAAGATTTTAAAAAGCTTAAGAGAAAATGCCAAGAAAAGTCCGGTCGCCGGAATAATTTACAAAGGAATCAAAAAAATAGCATATCTTGATTCGGCTACGGGAAGTGAGGCTGAAGAAGTTGCGGCCTGGATGAGATCAAATAAAGCTGCAACAATCAGTACCTATTATAATTCCGAATTTTATGAAAATGGTGTTAAATTGCTACAGAAACAGCTAAAACAAGAGGGGATTGATCTAAATAGGTTTAGGGCCGAAAAAATTGCAAAGGGACATGGTGTGTTGGGCGATAAATTTCAGGAATACTTGGAAAGGGCCCCACATAGTAAAACAGCCGTTTTAAATATCCCCGAAAAAGAAACGAACGCTTTAAAAAAAGACCAATTTTTAGAAAAATATAGAAAAGCGGGAACAAATGATGAAAAAATGCAGGTGTGGCTTGAAGAATACGCTAAAGGTAATGTGGACAAAAGCCTTGGAAAGCTTAAGCCAATCACAGTCAAAAAAAATGGTGTTGAAATAACATTCTTCGCAGGTAAACGAGCCATGGAAATAGGTGAAGGAAAAGAACGTTTTAAAACCCCAATGGATGCAAAAAGCGCTAAAGCGCTAGCGGATATGTATGATGGAGTCTTGCCCAATAAGTATTTTGCAGAATTGATAGAAAAAAACGCCGACAAAAAGGCCAGGTTTACGGGCCAAAACGAATTTGCAAAGCATGATGACCGTAAAATGATGAGTCTGGAATATTTTGCCTTAAATAACAAATCAAACAATGTTCAAATGTTGGGAATGAGTGATGATGACCTTATAGATGGTTATTTTAAGTATACTGTTATTCCGGAACCAGGTGTTACCAAGCCGGGTAAAAAAGAAATATGGGGAGGAATTGATGCTAATGGAAAACGCGTACAGGGATTAAGCGGCGGTGCTCATATTGAAGGATACTTTGACTATGCCGATGGTATTCGTTTAATGGCGAATTACGCAATTGTAAACGGCAAACCCATGTCTATGAAAGAAATATATTCGAATGCTGAATTGGCAAGAAAACTGGGGTTTCAACCTGTCGACTATGATAATGTTTATAAATACGATGGATGGCGCGCGGAATTAGTTAACAAGGTTAAATCAAAACAACCCACTATTGTTTATCCGGAAATCATTGAGCATGATGAAGAAAAACAACAACCCTTAAAAGAACAAGAGCCCGCACCGATTTATGAAGATGAAATTCCTGTACCGATTGTCGAATATTCAAACGTGAATCAACAACCGCAAGAAATTCCAGCCCCGGCGGCATATGAGGAACCAAGCCACGCTACTTATAATGAACCTATACCTCAGCCTGTTCCGCAATATGAGGGAGATAACTATGAAGTGAATAATGAAGACCTGGAGCAAATGAAAGGAAAAAGAACCATCGTAATTGGTGATTCATTGTCCTTGGGCTTTGCAAACCAGATTAAGGATTTAAACGTTGAGCATGTTCAAACCAAAAATGAATCCACGTCAAGCGGTGCGATGACTTTAGATCTTTTAAACACATTAAAGTGGAATATATTAACCCGGGAAAATATTGAAGGGCAAACATTGGTAGTTGTGGGAGGAAGCAACGACATTTTTAATATTAGTAAAAAGAATCCGGATTCCATAGAAAAAATAACAAAGAATCTGTCGCAAATTTACCAATTGGCAAAGGAAAAGGGAATGACTGTAGTGGCATCTACCATACCTCCTATCATGGGTGCCGAGAAATATATTGAATATTGGGCTAAAAAATATGAAAAACAAGGCGGATCCAAGGAGGAATATAGAGAACAATTGAAAAAAAACTGGAATGCTTTAAATAGATGGATAAGAAA
>WJJQ01000137.1 GCA_014729615.1 Candidatus Peregrinibacteria bacterium
AGTCTGTTTTGGTTCGTTATCAAGGCTGAATCTTTTAACAATAACCTCTTTTTCCTTCTGGGTAAGTACTAAAAACATGTCTTCAATAATATCTGTTAGATTAATTTTATTCATAACTGCCGTATCGCTTGCCGCGCTATTATTTGTATCCATGTTCTGTCGATTTAGAAGATAATTATTTTTGGTGTATAGAGATTATTTATTATCTGATTAAGTGTCAAGCCAGAAATTTGATTTTGTTGCAATTTTGTTTTTTGATGTTTATTAACAAAAGGAGCGAATAATAATTCATGTTGTTAACAATTGTCAACAGTAAATTTTATTACATAATAAACATTGGCTTATTTTTATGGGTAAAAAGAAAAAAAAGCTTTTCTAACGATTTTTTTTTGCTAATATAGGTTGGCATTTTGAAAAATTGCAAAAAATAGTTTTGCCGGGGTGGTGGAATTGGTAGACACGCTGGTCTTAGGAACCAGTGCCCAAAAGCGTGGAGGTTCGAGTCCTCTCCCCGGCACCATTTAAGACATTATTATGTCATTTGTTCACTTACACGTGCATTCTCATTATAGCCTTCTAACTGGCTATGGTTCGCCAAAAGCCATAGTTGAGACCGCAAAAGAAATGGGTTGTCCGGCTGTGGCATTAACTGATAATGGCGCGCTTTATGGAGCAATTGAATTTTATAAAGCCGCCAAAGATGCGGGCATTAAGCCCATTATTGGCGTTGACCTTTCAGTGGTGAATGGGTCCAGGTTTGATAAAAACCCGGGTGCTAAGTCAAAACCGTACAAGATTACGTTGCTGGCGAAGAGTTATAAGGGTTATCAAAACCTCTTGTACTTAGTCACAAAGGCCCATTTGGAAGGTTTTTATTATAAGCCGAGAGTGGACAAAGGTCTGCTTGAATCGAAGAAAAGTGATTTGATAATGATAACCGGTTCATTGGGCAGTGAAATCGCGGCCGCCATTTTATCCGGTACTGACAACGACCGTGACGAAATTATTAATGAGTATATTAAAATTTACGGCAAAGAAAATATTTATTTCGAGGTTCAAAATCACCCAAATGTTGATGATCAAAAAGCTGTAAACGAAGGATTAAAAAATCTCTCTGAAAAATACAAAATCGACTTGGTAGCGACAAATGAGACATTTTATATCAAGAAAGATGATAGTACGGCACAAGATTTAATGCTTTGTATTCAAAATCAGACCAGTATTGAGGCACAGGGCAGATTTAAACTTGAAGATGATTATTCTCTTAAAACGCCGGATGAGATGAAAAAAGCGTTTGACGATTTTCCCAATGCAATTGCGAATACTTTGAATATTGCGGAAAAAATTGATATTGAAATTCCGTTCGGACAAGATTTGATTCCAAAATTCAATACTCCCAACAGCGTCCCGAATAACGAGTACTTAAGAGAACTATGTGAAAATGGTTTAAAAAAACGTTATGGAGAAAGTCCCGAAAAAAATGTTTATGATAGACTTAATTACGAACTGGATATTGTTGAAAAAATGGGCTTTTGCGATTATTTCTTAATTGTATGGGATTTTGTAAAATATGCAAAAGATCAAGGTATTGCCGTAGGACCGGGCCGTGGTTCCGCGGCCGGCTCTCTAATTACATATAGTTTGGAAATCACCGACCTTGATCCACTTAAATATGGTTTAATTTTTGAACGATTTTTAAATCCGGCACGTATAAGCATGCCCGATGTCGATATTGACTTTGCGGATACAAGGCGTGACGAAGTCCTTGAATATGTAAGAAAAAAATATGGTGAAGAAAATGTGGCGCAAATTATTACATTCGGGACAATGGCCGCGAGGGCTGCTGTAAGAGATGTGGGCAGAGCGCTTGGTTTAAGTTATTCCTATGTGGATCAAATAGCTAAAATTATCCCCCCTCCCGTTCAAGGCAAACATGTTCCCCTAAAACATTCGGTTGAAAATGACGCTGAATTAAAAAAAATATACTCAGAGGACCCCGAAGCAAAAAAACTTCTAGACAACGCAATAAAATTGGAAGGTACGGTTCGACACACCGGAACACATGCCTGTGCGGTAGTTATGTCGGAAGAACCGCTCGTCCATTACACACCTTTGCAGAAAGCAACGGGAGGACGAGAAGATATAATTACACAATATTCAATGAATGTAACCGAGGAAATCGGTCTTTTGAAAATGGATTTTTTAGGTTTGAAGAATCTTACTGTC
The DNA here is from genome assembly GCA_014729615.1 of Candidatus Peregrinibacteria bacterium. Lineage (GTDB taxonomy): Bacteria > Patescibacteriota > Gracilibacteria > UBA1369 > UBA1369 > WJJQ01. The sequence continues at coordinate 2,227 of WJJQ01000137.1, forward strand.
ATTGAAAAAACATTAAAAATAATTAAGAAAAATCATGAAGTCGATATCGATTTGAATTTAATCAACATGGATGATGAAAAGACCTTTGAACTTTTTCAAAGGGGCGACACAACAGGCGTGTTTCAGCTTGAATCATCGGGTATGAGAAGGTATTTGAAAGAACTAAAACCAACTCAATTTGAAGATATTATTGCAATGATATCGCTTTACAGGCCCGGTCCCATGGAATGGATTCCTGTTTACATTAAAGGTAAAAATGATCCCAAAACTGTAAGGTATTTGCATAAAATATTTGAACCTATTTTAAATGAAACTTATGGCGTAGCAATTTATCAGGAACAAATATTGCAGATAGCAAGGGACTTCGCGGGCTTTTCATTGGGAGAAGCTGATATTTTAAGAAAAGCGGTTGGAAAGAAAATTGGAAAATTGCTGCAAGAACAAAAAGAAAAATTTATAGCCGGTGCTATAAAAAACGGACATGGTGAAAAACTGGCGAAAGAAGTTTTTGATAAGGTAATTGAGCCTTTTTCAGGTTATGGTTTTAATAAATCTCACGCGGCATGCTATGCAATGATCTCCTATAGGACGGCATACTTGAAAGCGCATTATCCTGTTGAATTTATGGCGGCTTTGTTGTCTGCGGATTCCGATAACACCGATAAAGTGGTCTTTGAAATAAACGATTGCAGTGAAATGGGTATAGACGTTTTACCTCCCGACATTAATGAATCTGACAGCTTATTTACTCCGGTAGGAAATAATAAAATTCGTTTTGGTCTTAGTGCCATTAAAGGTTTGGGACATGGAACTGTTGATGAAATAATATCTAAAAGAAAAGAACAAGCTTTCTCTAGCCTGGAAGACTTTATAAAACGAGTGCCGTCCAAATTACTAAACAAAAAAAATATGGAAGCACTGGCTTATTCAGGGGCTCTGGATAAATTTGGTGACAGAAAACAAATTGCGGACAGTACAGACAAAATAACATCATATGCTAAAAATATTCAAAATTCCGTAAACGAAGGCCAGGCTGATTTATTTGCGGAAATGGAAGAGCATGAAATTGGAGGAAAACTAGATCTTAACCGTGTTGCTGAATCAACATTCATGGAAAAACTTAAATGGGAAAAAAATTATCTTGGCCTTTTTGTTTCCGGACACCCTCTTAAAGGGCTTAAAAGATATCTTTCCAGAAAAGTAAATCTTATAGAGAATCTGACCAAAAAAAATATCAGTAAACAAATCAAAATAGGAGGTATTTTGACAACAGCCAAGCGAGTTATGACCAAAAGCGGTGACTATATGCTATACGGAGAAATTGAAGACCCTACTGGCAAGCTTGATTTCGTGGTTTTCCCCAGAACTTTCAAGCAATATGGTCACTTTTTCGAAGAAGATAAAATTCTCATTCTTGAAGGAAAATTAGAACACAGAAGGGCGCAGCCTCAATTAAATGTATATTCCGCCAAATCTGTTTCATTGGACAGTATGATAGAAAACGCCAAAGAAAATAACGTGTTTGATGAAAATGAAAAAGCAACTGTTAGACATAAACTTTCTTTCGAAAAAGAACAAACAATTATAAATGAAGATAATAAGAAACAAGATATTATTAGACATAAAGAAGAAAAGCCTATTCAATATGATCAAAATAGTGAATGGAAAGAAAATCCGTACATTATTGAAATTGACGCTTCCATTGAAAAAGACAAGATTAATGCTTTAAAACGACTGTTATTGCAAAATCAAGGCCAACGCAAAATTGAGCTTCATTTGAAAAGCGCCAATGGTATTAACCGTATAAAAGTGCCGTTTGGGGTTGAATTAACAGAAGATCTAAAATTGGAAATCTCGAAACTTCTTAAATAACCGCTTATTGATTTATTATCTTTTAGATACTAGAATTAGCTGGTACTTAATATTAAAAAAATGTATAGAACACACACATGTAACGATTTAACCGACTCAGATGTAGACGGCAAGGTCAAACTAAGCGGTTGGGTACATCGGAGGAGAGATCACGGAGGTCTTATATTTATCGATTTAAGAGATCGATATGGTCTTACTCAAATAGTTTTTGACCCTACGGATTTTCAAGAAGCTCATGAAATTGCCAATACGGTAAGGTCTGAATATGTTATCACTGTTGAAGGAACTGTCAGAATGCGTCCGCAGGGCATGGAAAACAAAAATATCAATACAGGTAAGATTGAAGTTTTAATTAATTCAATAACGGTTTTGAACAAAGCGGCAACGCCGCCGTTTGAAATTGATCAAGATAAAGAAGTGGGTGAAGAAATCAGACTTAAGTACAGATATTTGGACATTAGAAGGGAAAGAATGAAGAAAAACCTGGAAATGCGCTATAAAATTTTGAAAGAAGCGCGCAACCAATTGGATAAACATGATTTCATAGAAGTTGAAACACCAATTTTAATCAAAGGTACTCCGGAAGGAAGTCGTGAATACCTGGTTCCATCAAGATTGTATCCGGGAACTTTTTTTGTTTTACCTCAATCGCCTCAACAACTTAAGCAACTATTAATGGTTGCGAGTATGGACAGATATTTTCAGGTGGCAAGATGTTTCCGAGATGAAGATCAAAGAGGAGACAGACAGCCCGAATTTACACAAATTGATATTGAAATGTCATTTGTCGATCAGGAAGAAGTTATGAGTATAAATGAAGAAGTAGCCATTAATATTGTTGAAAAGCTTTATCCAAATAAAAAAATACTTACAAAACCCTTTCCTAAACTGACATACAGGGATGCTATGAGTAAATATGGTTCAGATAAACCTGATTTAAGATTTGATATGCAAATTGTTGATTTGACGGAAGAAATGAAAAGTTCCGGGTTTAAAGTTTTCGCGGATGCCGCCAAAAACGGAGTAGTCAAAGCATTGAAAGTTGAACAGGGAGCAGAT
>WJJQ01000138.1 GCA_014729615.1 Candidatus Peregrinibacteria bacterium
AATTCAACCTTCAGCTTTTCTTCCAAATCCGGAATTTTCACTTTGGCATTTTCCAATTGTTCTTTTGCCAAATCGCGCATTTCAGCGTCTTTTTCTGTTTCAAGCATTTCTTCCGATTCATTCTTTTCATTTAACAATTGCTTGTATTCTTTAAAAAGTTCAATAATTGGTGACAATTCTTTATATCTGCGACCCACTTTTGTGTATTCCGTCTGATCGGCAATTATTTCAGGATCCCCCATTTTGTTCTCAAGCTCGTAAAATTCCTGTTCAAGTTGTTGAAGTTTTTCTATCATAAAAAAATTTAAAGCGATGCAAAGGTTACCACAAACATTCGTTCAATTGAAGCGTAATCTTTAATTATTTCCCATTCATATTGTTCAAAATATTTGTTCAATAATGCGCGCATATGGTCACCCTGTAAAAATCCGAATTCACCAATTAAATACTTTGGCCGTTCAGTCAATTCAACAATTTGTTCAAACAATTTTTCATAAAGAGTCAATCCATCCGTACCTCCAAACAAAGCCACTTCCGGCTCATACCGTTTGGCCTCGTCACTGACAAAATTAAACTTTTCCGTTCCAATATATGGCAGGTTCGCCACAATAACATCAAAACTTTCACTCACGTCGCTCAACAAGTCGGATTGAAACAATTCCACCATGCCATTCGCTAACGTTGCATTATTTTCTCGCGCCACGTTCAACGCATCTAAAGAAACATCGCATCCCGCGACTCGTGTTGCTTCACTGTTTGAGGCAATTGAAATGGCAATACAGCCACTACCTGTTCCCACATCGAGTGCAGATTTCACTCCGCCGCCTTCAATTAATTTCAAAACATACTCGACCAAATGCTCCGTTTCCGGCCTGGGAATAAGCACCTTGTCATTCACCTTGAAAGGCATACCGTAAAATTCCTTAAAACCCAAAATATGCTCAACAGGCTCCCCTTTTTTAAAACGAAAGTAACTTTTTTGAAACGTTACAATGTCATTTGCTTTTACAATATCATTACTTTTCGTAATCAAATCTTTTCGTTCAATTTTCAACGCATGAGCAAGCAAAAGCTCTATCCCCAGCAATTCCCGCGATCCCGAACCCTTAACCGCCTGTTTTAATAATTCCTTAATGGTCATTTTTGTGTATCAAAAAACCCCGCTGTTGTATGCGAGGTTTTTATAATCTTAATAAAATTGCATCTTATTCTTTTTGTCTCTGTAAAATTCACGCATAACCGCTGCGTTTCTTCTAAGACGCTTAGTAAGAGGCTTTTTGTGATATCTCTTGTTTTTCAATTCTAAAATAACGCGACTCGCCTGCACTTTTTTGTTGAATCGAGATATAAGTCTATCTAACGATTCTTTCGGATTTTTTCTCATTCGTATTGCCATATGATTTCACCCCCTTTCGATTGCGTTAAAAAATAGCGTAGTTATTATATTATTAATCCCTTTATTGTCAAATTAGACATCAAGGTTTTCAACTTTTTTGGCGTGAGCCTGAATGAATTTTTTACGCGGCATTACTTCACTTCCCATCAACATATCGAAAGTACGATCCGCTTCTTCAGCATCTTCAATAGTAATTCGATACATCGTTCTTTGCTCGGGATCCATTGTTGTTTCCCACAATTGATCGGGATTCATTTCACCCAAACCTTTATACCTTTGAACATTTTTTGCAAAATCCGGGTATTCTGCGATATATCTGTCTTTTTCTTCTTCAGTAAAAGCATATCTCATTTTTTTACCATGAACCAATTTGTAAAGTGGAGGCTGCGCAACAAACAAAAACCCTTTATCAATAACTGGCCGCATATATCTGTAAAAAAGCGTCAATAAAAGTGTCCTGATATGTTCACCATCAACGTCGGCATCCGTCATTATCACGATTCTGTGATAACGTATTTTTTCAATGTCCATCACTTCACCAATACCAATACCAAGAGCTATGATTAAGCTTTTGATTTCAGCATTGGACAAAATTCTATCCATTCTGGCTTGTTCAACATTCAATATTTTACCTTTCAAAGGCAAAATCGCCTGAAACTCTCGGTTTCTGCCCATCTTTGCGGAACCACCGGCCGATTCACCCTCAACTATAAACAGTTCACTGTCTTCAGCGTTTTTACTACTACAATCAGCCAATTTGCCGGGCAAAGTCATACCGTCAAGCGCACCTTTTCGAATTACTGTGTCACGCGCGGCGCGAGCCGCAAGGCGAGCGCGAGCCGCCAGCGCACATTTTGCGAATATATTTTTACCCTCATTAGGATGTTCTTCCATATATTCGGTAAATGTTTCATAAAAAACATTTTCCACCGCCGTTCTCATTTCGGCATTTCCAAGCTTACTTTTCGTTTGCCCTTCAAATTGAGGATCTCCCAATTTAACAGATATCACCGCGGTTAAACCTTCCCTTACATCATCAGCCGTCAAATTACCTTCTTTCTCTTTTAACAAATTATTCTTTCGGGCGTAATTGTTAACCGTTCTGGTTAAAGCCGACTTAAACCCGGTTAAATGCATACCGCCTTCAATAGTATGAATATTGTTCGCAAAGGTAAGAATCTGCTCCTGAAATGAATTTGAATATTGCAAAGCAATCTCTATATGACCTTCTTCAGTATCACGATCAATATATACCACTTCGCCTATTCCTTCTTTATTTTGATTCAAATGCTGGACATACGATTTAACACCACCTTCAAAATAAAACTGATGCTTACGTCCGCTTCTTTCATCAACCAGATTAATTGTTACGCCTTTTGTAAGGTATGCCTGTTGCCTCAATCGATTAATTACAATATCAAAATCAAAATCGGTATGTTCGAAAATTTCGGGATCAGGTTTGAACCAAATGGTAGTACCTGTATTTTTATCTCTACCAACCGTCTGCAATTCCGCCTCAGCCGCACCCATATGATAAACCTGTTCATAAACATTACCGTCTCTTTTTACCGTGGCTTTCAATTCCGTAGACAAAGCGTTTACCACCGATACACCCACACCATGCAAACCTCCGGACACTTTATAACCGCCTCCTCCGAATTTACCGCCGGCATGCAAAACCGTTAAAACAGTTTCAAGCGCGGACTTACCGGTTTTTGAGTGCTTATCTACAGGGATTCCGCGTCCATCATCCTCTACACTGCATCCGCCATCTTTATGCAAAGTGACAACTATATTTTTACAATAACCCGCCATTGCTTCATCTATGGCATTATCGACAACCTCCCAAATTAAATGATGCAAACCTGCTGTATCGGTCGTACCAATATACATTCCCGGTCTTTTTCTAACGGCGGAAAGGCCTTCAAGGACTTGAATATTCTCTGCACTATAAGTGCTATTTTGTGCTTGTTTATTATCCATTTTTATTCTGTTCAAGAATCAACTGGCGGGATTGTAGCACAAAAAAAAAAGCGTGTCAGGTCATTTTTTCCCGTTTAAATCGCCTTAATAAACATTCAACACTTCTTGCGTTAAATCTTCCAGACTTATGGCATTTGAAACCTTAACATTACCATTCGATTCAGAAGCCACTATTAACTGCGTAACTTCATTTTTCTTATTATCATATGCGAAACTGAAAACCACATTTTCATCATCAGCAAGTTTCGCGCTGTTTACAACAAAGATGCCCGCGTCAATATCTATGACATCAATATTCTTAGTATCAGCGCTAACGTCGTTTTGTGAAAGTTTTCTCGCTACAAGAATCAGCGCAACTTTTTCGGCTTGCGTTAACTGTTTTTCCGCCGGCTGCTCGGGTTGCGCAGGCTCGTCTTCAGGCTCAACATCAATGGCTTTCTCGGGTAATAAAATCGGCAATGAAGTTAACCTGGCAGATTTACTGATTACAACCTCCCCGTCCACTATTACATTTGAAACCCATTCTTTACCTAAGTCATAATCGAGAGTAAATTCATTTTCATTTATTTCGCCAAGAACTCCCATAACCATATCACCTTCAATTACGGCACCTACGCCCAATCTTACATTTTGAGCTTGTATTGATTTAAAATCTTCAATCACCAGCTCCTCAATTTCATCTAAACTTATTTCAGGTTCATCCGCAGAGACTTCCTCTCCTAAAAAGTCACTGATAACATCGTTTATTTGAGTTTGAACATCACTGGATTCCTGGAATTGCTCATAAAGACTCTGCGCTCCAACAGACTTTATTGATGAAACATCGGTGCTATTCAAAAATCTCAAGAAATCACCGTAATCTTCCAGCCTTTGATTAAACAAACTTGTAACACCTGTATCTCCCTCCGGCAACAGATCACGTATTTCTTCAATCAAATGTTGCGCAATCAAACGAGCTTCACTTAACTCAACGTCTCCGGCAAGGAAAAATGTCCTTAGCCGCTTCAATAAGTCAATTTTAGTTGAAATCATGGTTTGCTGTTCTTCGATTTTATCCGGCCCATCCGGAATCAATGCCAACCATTTTTCTTCCAAAAACCTCTTAAACTCAAAGAAAACAGATTCATAAAACGAAGAATATTGTTTCAACAGACTTTCCACAATTTGATTTTCTTCACCCAACAAATAAGTTTTATTATTTAATAGTGCTTTTTCACGATTGAAAAACTTTGTAAATCTTTGATTATATTCTTCCAATGAAATTCTGGCGTTAATTTGATTTCTACCCGCTAAAGCATAAGCGGCATTAACCGGATCCCTCGTAATTAACAATTTATCCAATAAATATGCTTCGTCTATGGGCAAATTATCTATCAGATAATCACCAAGAAATTTTCTAACGTCCGAGGTCGCTTCACCCGGAACCGCATACAGTAAATCTTCATACATAAACATTAACCTTTCATTCAGACGATTTAAGAAAACTTCTGAATTACCGGCTTTCCCCTCATTAATTAAAGTTTTAACCAAACTTAGTCTTTGTTTTGCTTCATCTTCCCTGTTGAAAATAAGCAGATATTGAGCGTCCTGCAGATGATCCACAATATCCTGAACATTCCTTTCGGCACGTTTGAATTTCGTAACAGTAAAGACATCCGATAATGAAGCCACAAGACGGTTTAATTCATAACCGAGAGAATCTAAATTCGAATAATTTAAATTCCTTCTTTGAATTTTTTCTTCTTTATCATTTTTAACTTGATCTTTCAAATCCGTATCAAGATCAAGATTTTGCGATATCCATGCGTTTTCAATTAATTGTGCCCTATCGAAAAGAGCATAACTAAATTCTTTAATTAATTTGGAATATAATAGTTGCGATAAAATTTCGGAATTTTCAAAAACCTTACTCGAAGAAATATTTACCTGAGTTCCTTCGGTAATCATAAAATTATTAATATATTCACCGTTGGGAAATGCTACAGGTTCACCTTGAGAATAATTCTCATCGACCAGTCCAACATTCACCTGTCCGGCAAAAGAATGCAGTTTCACATTTCCATCCACCTGACTCATATTAAAAATCGCTCTTCTGGGAATAAGAACAGATCCCAGCGCCTTAATGTTTATGAGTGAATTTGCATATTTACCATTATAAAAAACTTGTCCCTGTTGTAATTCAAAACTGTATCCACTTTCCGTTTTGGCCAAAAATTCAACCGAAGTCAAAGGCGCCAATCTTATTTTTCCGTAATCATCAAAGTTTACAGCCGCTATTTGTCCATTACCCGTTTGCAAAACGTCACCCACATTGAAAATCTGATCCACAGTGAATGAATTTGTACTTCCTTCCCGCACCAGATTCGCACCGGCTTGATTGGTCGAAACAGTAACATCTTTTTGCAATGAAGAAGCCACTTCAACTTCAATACCGCTTTCCGCGTAAATAGTGAAAGCGAATATTGCAAAAGCTATCAAAGCTACAATCAATTTTTTTATAATTTTGCCCATTTATTCAATAATAATCCTTATATTATAGCGGATATTCAAAAATTTGTAAATTGTAAGAAATAACAAAAACGCGTATACTCCCCATACATTTAAAAAAACGATGAAAATATTAAAAATTATACAGCTAACAATTATTTTAGGGCTTTTTAGCACGCCTTTTTCAGCTTCAGCCTACTTTTCGGACGTGCCAAAGTCACACCCGAATTTCGAAGCTATTACCGAGCTTGAAAATGAATTATTGGTAAAAGGTTATCAAGATGGCACATTCCGCCCCGACGAATTAATAAATAAGGCGGCTTTTCATAAACTTGTTTTTAATCATGCCGGATACAAACCCGTCGAAAATTTTTACGAAACTCCCTTTTTAGATGTAAATTCAGGCGCATGGTATTCAGCATATGTTAAAAAAGCACTGGAACTGAACATTATAAAATTCAATCCCGATTTACCAAAGTTTTTACCGCAACAGCCCGTTTCAAGATATGATGGATTAAAAACAATATATTCATTGCATGGCGTGCCAGTTCAGCTAATACCTAATTCAAGCCAAACAGCATTTATTGATATTAGTAATAATCCGAATTTTTTACCTATTGCAAAAACAGCGGAAAGCACGGGAATTTTTATTGCCGAAGAACAGCCGTATTTACTCCCGCTTCGAAATCTTACTCGCGGCGAAGCGGCCGAATTGCTTTATAAGGTACGTCAATATCAAAAACTCACAAACACATCCACAGCCGAAATTTTTGTTGAAAATTCAGAATATGAATACGATGCGGATTTACTGGATTCGGAAGAATTTGCCGTTTTTGCTGACGTTTATAAAACAATTAAAGACAGATATTACGAAGACGAAGAAATAAATGAAAGCGACCTGATTTACGGAGCAATCGATGGCATGGTCGACTCAATCGGCGACCCGTATTCAAACTTTGAAAGTCCTTCAACATCTGAAGAATTCACTAACGATTTAAACGGCAATTATGAAGGCATTGGTGTAATGCTTGATCAAAATGACCAAGATCAATATTACATTATATATGTCTTAATGGATTCCCCCGCTGAAGAATCCGGGCTCGCGGAAGGTGACATTATTTTGGAAATTGACGGCAAAAAAACCGATGATTTAACTTCAGCCGAAGTAACAACATTAATTAAAGGACCAAAAGGCACCGATGTGGTACTTACAATAAATAGAGAAGGCACAATAAAAGAAATAACTGTAACCAGAAACAGCATAACTTTCGACACTGTGTTCGATAAGTCAATCATAGAAGTTCCGCAAGATATAGCATATATCAGCATATTTAAATTCGGCGAAACAACCGCAAGTGAATTCAATGAAATGTTGAACGAAAAACTTGAACAAAATCCCAAAGGTCTGATTTTAGATTTAAGAGATAATCCGGGTGGATACCTTGACAGTGCCTATACAATTCTTGAAAAGTTTATTGAAAAAGACCTTGTAATGACACAATTTAAATTAAAAGACAGAACCGCCAAAGAATTTGCTATGAAAAACAGTCTTTCAGCTTTACAAGAAATACCTGTGGTTGTACTTGTTAACGACCTGTCAGCTTCAGCGGCGGAAGTAATTGCCGCCGCATTGCAGGATCATCAAAAAGCTACAATAATCGGAACTCAAACCTTTGGAAAAGGCACCGTACAGGAATTAACCTTATACCACGACGGATCACTGCTTAAACTAAGCATTGCCAAATGGCTTAGTCCCAAAGGCCACGATTATAATCTTATAGGCTTAACACCCGACATTATTGTGGAACCTAGTGAATCGGATTTTAATTTCGAAACAGATTCACAACTTGAAAAAGCCATTCAACACATTAATCAGAATTAGACTATTCCTCGTATTGCACTTGCTGAGCTTTATTGCTCAAAATTTCTTCCGGATTGGTTGTCACAATCTTATCTTCTCCGTAAGAAGCAATAATTTGAATGGCCACATGCTTTTGACCTGCAAAAAACAATCCTTGCCCAACACCACTGTTTAGCAGCATGTATTTTTCTCCTTCTGTTAAATTAAACGTTTTACCCAACATATCAATCGCGGCCGGAGCCTGCTTTAAAAGCAATTGCATTGCCGAATTCGTAACAATAGGCTTTCCGAATTTACTCTTCATGAAGTCTTCCACATCTTGTGTAATGGTTGTAATACCCAGGTAATATTTTCTGGCACGCTTAACCAACCCAAACATAAATTTGGCTGAATCTTCATACTGCATCATGGTCCAGGCTTCATCAACAACCAAAAGACGACGTTTCAGCTTACTTCTGACGCGATTCCATATATAATTAAGAATTATATACATGGCAATCGGCCTCAATGCGTCCTCAAGATCTCTAATACAAAAAACCATTAATCCGCTCTTCAAATCTACATTTGTCGGCTTATTGAAAATTCCCGAATAAGTTCCTTCAGTAAATTTCGCTAACTTTTGAGCAAGCGACGCACCGCCTTCCATTGTGGACAAAATTTCCTGCAGGTCTTCCATTGTGGGCGGTGGAAACTCACTTGGATCAACAAGATCCATTGTAATCCCTTTAATTGAATAAACATCAATCAAAGCTTTATCGAGCATTGCTTCCTCTTCAGGTGTTATACCGCCAACCATTAATTTAATCAAACCGTTCAAAGCCAGTATATTTTGTCTTAAAAGGTCACCGGGCTGCGGCTCTTCTTCATTAATCGGTGATGGTAAATCAAAAGGATTGATACGTCTGTCAGATGTCAGCGATACTCTTAAATATGACCCCCCCACTGTTGTTGTTAAAGCTTCATATTCATTTTCGGGATCAATTACTATTACATCGGTTCCCATCATCATTGTTCGAAGAACTTCTAGTTTCACAGCATAAGATTTTCCCGCGCCCGACGTCGCGAAAACAACAGAATTCGCGTTGGGCAATTTAAATCTATCAAAAATAATCAAACTGTCATTATGCCTGTTAAGTCCGTATAATATCCCTTCATTAGTAGTTAAATCCGCACTACTGAAAGGAAAAGTTGTAGATAACGGCCCCGTATTCATATTTTGCTGAACTTCAATTTCATCCAGACACATTGGCAAACAAGAATTAAAGCAATGTTCAGCCTGCAATTCAGCCTTTCTTGAAAGGACAAGTTTTCCGCCCAAAAGACTTTCCAATTGCTTTGCAATTTTATCGATTTTCTTTTCATCTTCACTGTAAACTGTAAAGTAAAGCGCAAACTGAAAGAATTTTTCCTGCCCTCGTTGCAATTGAATACGTAATTCTTCGGCGTCTTGCAAAGCTGTTTCAAGACCTGGATCACTAACCGCGCCCTTTTTGGCATTCATACGAACAGAAGATTGCATTTGTGCCACTTTTTTCTTCAAAACGCGCATTATAGTCGCCGAATCAGTGGGATAAATAAACTGAGCGATATCCATGGTCACATCAAAATTCACGACCGGAGCCAACCAGTTTGTTTCTAAATATCTGGGATAAGCAAAAACATAAAAGCTTTGAGCGTACATTCCTTCAACTCTTAATTTATCATATTGAATATCCATTGAAGTGGGCGCGATCAGATCTCTGATCGTGGTCATCCCTTCCTGGAATAGTTTTTCCGCGTCAAGCAATTCTTGTTTCTTTTCCGTTTCTTTTTTTTGCTTTTCTATTTTGGCAAGATCTTCCTTCTTTTTTGGATCCAGTTTTTCCTCCTCTTTTTTTTCTTTGTCGGGAGTCCCCGCCGTAAGACCTTTTTTAACCTCCTTACCCATTGCCCCAAAAATCTTTTTTGCTACATCAAAGCCGGGTTTTTTAGGAGGTTTTGACTTCTGATCAGCTTTTTTTTCTTCTTTAAGAATGGTTTCTTCCTTCTTTTGTTTAGTCTGATTATCCTCCATTTCCTTCGGTTCGGCCTTTTTTTCCGGACCTTTAGGTATTTCAATTTTTTCTTCTACTTTCGTCAGTTTAGAATCACTTTTTTCAGCAGGCTTAAGACCATTCTTTTTACCAGTTTCAATCATGCCTTCGGGCGTCCGCGGCTCTTCTTTCTTTGCCATTAAATCTTCAATTCCCTTGTTTCCCCTTTGCTCCTCTTCCTCTTCTCTTTCAGCTTGTTTTTGAGCCTTTTTCAACCATTCAGGCAAATTCGAATCATCGGAAACAGCACCTTTCTCGGCTTTTTCATATACAATAGCTTCATTTTTATCTTCATCTTTTTCTTCGACCTTTTTTTGAGCGCCTTTTTCTTCATGAGTCGCAAGAGCCTGAGCTTTTTGCAGCCAATCCGGCATTTGTGTTTGATCCTGTTTTTGAGACTGATCGTTTGCCGCTTTGTTTTGTGTGTCGTCCGCCATGTAATTTCCGTGCTTTATGAGCGTAATAATTCTTAATAGTATACCAAAAAAAAGCTCTTTCTTCAACAAGTTCATATCAAATTCAAAAAATCAGCTGTTATTTTACAAAAAATATGCTAACTTACTTGCCGAACTAAATTTTCAATCCGCATTTAAAATGAGTGAAGAACAAAGCAACCAAGAAATGGAGATTTTCTCTGACGCAAAACCGCACAACATTGCTGACGAGATGCAATCGTCTTACCTTAATTACGCAATGAGTGTAATAGTTTCTCGTGCGCTTCCCGATGTCAGAGACGGTCTAAAACCTGTGCAAAGAAGAATTTTATACGCCATGCATGACATGGGATTATCTCCCGGTTCATCTTTTAGAAAATCCGCCTACGTGGTTGGTGAAGTGCTTGGTAAATATCATCCGCACGGGGATTCACCCGTTTATCAGGCAATGGTGCGTATGGCGCAGGACTTTTCTTTAAGATACACATTAATTAAAGGCCAGGGTAACTTTGGTTCGGTTGATGGAGACGGCGCGGCAGCCATGCGTTATACGGAAGCGAAAATGGACAAATATGCCGGTGAAATGATGGCGGATATTGAAAAAGAAACTGTCAGATGGGTTGAAAACTATGATGGAAGATATAAAGAGCCACATGTTCTTCCGACTAAATTACCGCAACTTTTGTTAAACGGATCAACAGGTATTGCTGTTGGTATGGCAACATCTATTCCTCCTCACAATTTGGGAGAAGTTATTGATGCAATAAATCACATAATTGACAATCCCGAAGCAACAGTTGAAGATTTAACCCAATTTGTTAAAGGACCTGACTTCCCCACCGGAGGAATTATTTACAATCAAGAAGATATTTTAAACGCTTATTCAACCGGTCGCGGAGGCGTGATTATGCGGGCAAAAGCAGAAATTGAAGAACGCAAAGGAGGAAAATTTCAAATAGTTGTAAACGAAATCCCCTATCAGGTCAATAAAGCAAATCTTGTCACAAAAATTGCCGATCTTGTACGCGACAAAAAAATACAGGGCATCACCGATGTACGCGACGAATCAAACCGTGAAGGGATGCGAATAGTAATTGAGCTGAAAAAAGACTCTTATCCAAAAAAAGTATTGAATCAACTGTTCAAACTTACTCCAATGCAAATGAGCTTTAGCTTTAACATGATTGCCCTTGTTGAAGGACTGCAGCCTAAACTTTTGGATTTAAAACAAATACTAGGTTATTTCGTGGAGCATAGGCAAATTGTCATTACGAACAGAACAAAACACGATTTAAGAATCGCGCAGGAAAGAGCTCACGTTTTGGAAGGATTAAAAATAGCTCTTGACCATATCGATGAAATAATCGCGACCATAAGAGGATCTGAAACAAAAGAAATAGCGCATGGCGCTTTAATGGAAAAATTCAAACTGACAGACATTCAGGCCAAAGCCATTCTTGAAATGAGATTACAAACGCTTGCCGGACTTGAAAGAAAGAAAATTGAAGAAGAATTGGCTGAAAAGTTAGCATTAATTAAAGAGTTGGAAGCAATTTTGGCGGACCCTCAACGAATACTTGATATAATCAAGGAAGAATTGGCTGAAACAAGAAAAAAATATGCCGACGAACGAAAAACTGAAGTGCGCCCGGAAGCTCTTGGCAAATTCAGCAGTAAAGACACAATTCCAAATGAACCTTGTCTGGTTATTTTATCAAAGGAAAATTATATTAAGCGTTTGCCTCCCGCAACTTTCAAAGCCCAGCATCGTGGCGGCAAAGGAATTATTGGCGCCGCAACCAAAGAAGAAGACGAAATATCTATTATTCGTGAAGCAATGACGCATGATACTGTCTTATTTTTCACTAATCATGGACGCGTATTCAGACTCCCCGTTTATGAAATCCCTCTTGCTTCCAGAACAGCAAAAGGAACACCTGCGGTTAACCTGATTCAACTTCAGCCTGAAGAATACATTACAACGATCTTAACCAGTAGCGACGAAAAAAATGCGGAGTTCCTTTTAATGGCAACAACCAAAGGAACAATCAAGAAAACAAATCTTGAAGATTTTAAAAATATTCGAAAAAGCGGATTAATCGCAATCAAACTAAGAGATGGAGACTACCTTAAATGGACACGCTTAACCAACAAAAACGATCAGGTCATGATTGTTACAAGAAACGGAAAATCCATACGTTTCAAAGAAGACAACGTAAGCCCTACCGGGCGGTCATCCATGGGCGTGCGTGGAATTCGTTTAAAGGACGATGATATTGTTGTCGACATGGACACTATGCCTAATCCGGAAGAAGCCAAACTGCTGGTAATTATGGAAAACGGACTCGGCAAACAAAGTAAAGTAACAAATTACAGAGAACAGAGCCGTGGCGGAACAGGGGTCAAAACAGCCAATGTTACTGCAAAAACAGGTAAAATAATTGGTGCCAAAATAATAGACAGCCAAACCAAAGGTGATTTAATTATGGTTTCGCAACGAGGACAAATTATTCGTCTAAGTCTCGATAACATTCCAAGTCAGGGCAGAACAACACAGGGTGTGTATTTAATGCGCTTACGTAAAGACGATAAAGTGGCTTCAGTTTCTGTAATTGAGTTAAGGGAAGAACTTACAACAAAGACTCCGGAAGAAAAAGTTCCCGAAAACCAGGAAAGCCTTGTCGCAGATGCTTCATAAAAGAACTTGCGCATAATAACTTATTTAAGTATAGTACCTCAGCAATTAACGAAAAAAGATAATATGAAAACAGGAATTCACCCAAAAACTCACCCGGTAATCTTTCTTGACACGACTACAGGCAATAAATTTGTATCATCATCAACTTTAGTATCGGACGAAACGGAAGAAATTGATGGGGTTAAACATTATGTAATTAAGGTTGAAATATCTTCATCATCTCACCCTTTTTACACAGGAAAAAGAATGCTTGTCGATACTGCGGGTCGTGTAGATAAATTCTTGGAACGAGCAAAAAAATCCGAACAAAAAAAGTCTAAAAAAAGCACAAAAGACGAGAAAACAGCCGAAGAAGCAGCAGAAGAAAAAGCCGAGAAACCAAAGGAGTCTGCACCAAAAGCAAAAAAGACAACCGCCAAGAAAAAATAAGCCGTTTAAACGTTTTCTTTTATGGCCGGAAACACCATTGGAACCCTGTTCAGAGTAACAACCTGGGGTGAATCCCACGGACCCGCTCTCGGGGTGGTTATTGACGGATGCCCTGCCCGCCTCCAATTATGCGAAAATGATGTGCAAGCAGAACTTGACCGTCGTAGACCCGGCCAAAGCGAAGTGGGCACAGCGCGCAAGGAAAAAGACAGCGTTAAAATCTTGTCCGGCGTTTTTGAAAGTATGACAACTGGTACACCAATCAGTATGGCCGTTTTTAATGACGACCAACGCAGTCATGATTATGATAGTATAAAAAAATTATACAGGCCGGGACATGCCGATTATACATATGAGCAAAAATACGGTATTCGTGATTATCGCGGCGGCGGTCGATCAAGCGGCCGTGAAACTGTCGCACGGGTAATGGCGGGCGCCGTTGCAAAAAAATATTTGCTTGAAAAAACATCAATCAGAATTATTGGTCACAGCAAACAGGTTGGCGAAATTGTCGCTGAAAATTTCGATGAATCGCATATTGAAAAGAATCCTTTAAGATCAGCGGATCCTTCATTATCGAAGAAAAAAGAAGAATACGTTTTAAAAGCCAAAAACGAAGGTGATTCGGTGGGAGGAGTGGCGGAATTCATAATAAAAAACGTACCGGCGGGTCTTGGCGAGCCCGTTTTCGACAAACTGGAAGCAGACCTTGGCAAGGCGTTATTATCAATAGGTACCGTAAAAGGAGTTGAATTTGGAAGCGGCTTTATGTCCGCATTAAAACGTGGATCCGAAAACAATGACCAATTTGTCAGCGAAAAAGGCTTTGTTACAGTTGCCTCAAACGATGCGGGAGGCATTTTGGGCGGAATATCAAGCGGCCACGACATTATTGTAAGAGTGGCAAGTAAGCCGGCATCCAGCATTTTAAAAGAACAGAATACCGTTACAAAAGATGGCGATCCAACGAAGATTAGCGTTAAAGGACGACACGACGCATTCATTTTACCCCGACTTATCCCCGTAGCCGAAGCCATGATAGCAATCACATTAATGGACCATTACCTCCGACATAATGCTCCACATTCCTGAGATGTTCGAATTCAAAGTTAAAAAAAAAAGCAATAAAAGCAAAGCCCGACTCGGAGCTTTCAAAACCGCGCATGGAACGATTCAAACACCTGTTTTCATGCCCGTTGGCACAAAGGCTACCGTAAAGGGCATTCGACCCGAAGAATTAACTGAAACAGGATCTCAAATTATATTGGCCAATACCTACCATTTATATTTAAGACCCGGACATAAACTAATAAAAAAAATGGGCGGTTTGCACAAATTCATGAACTGGAAAGGTCCCATTTTAACGGATTCCGGCGGATTTCAAGTTTTCAGTCTGGGTGATTCATTCGGTAACCGTGGTCAAATAGCTAAAAATAAACCCAAACAAAAACTTGTAAAAATTCTGGAAAACGGTGTTGAATTTCGCAGTGTGCTGGATGGAAGCAAGCACCTTTTCACTCCCGAAAAAGTAATGGAAATCGAGCATGATTTGGGAGCCGATATTATAATGGCCTTCGATGAATGTCCGGCGCCCGACTCATCCAAAAAATATACGAAAGAATCAATGGAAAGAACGCATCGCTGGATTATTGAATGTAAAAAAGAACATAACAAACTGATAGCCACATCCGGTCAAATTCAAGCACTATTCCCCATTATTCAGGGCGGCATGTTCGAGGATTTACGCGTCGAATCGGCAAAATTCATGGCCGGCCTCGACCTTCCCGGAATTGCAATAGGAGGCCTTGCCGTTGGCGAACCCCGGGAAAAAACCTGGGCGATGGTCGATGCAATTCTACCCTATTTACCTGAAAACAAGCCAAGATACATTATGGGCATTGGCACTCCCGAAGATATTGAAGAAGCAATTAAACGAGGCATTGATATGTTTGATTGCGTATTGCCTACACGACTTGGAAGGCACGGTTCCGCATTTACCCATGCGGGGCAAATCCACATTAAAAACGAAAAATTTAAAACGGACTCATCCCCTCTTGATAAAAAGTGCAACTGCTATACCTGTAAAAACTACACAAAAGCATATTTGCGACATTTAATTTCCGAAAAAGAAATTTTAGGCGTACATTTGCTTTCATACCATAACATTGCCTTTTTACACAATTTCGTTCTGCAAATTAAAGACAAAATTGCCAAAGAAGACTAAATAATACACATACTCCCCTTTTTAACGCATGATTTTTAAGGTATAAATAGAGCATGAAAAATATTGCCAATTACATTTTCGAACTCGGAAATCTAAAAAAGTTCGCACATAGCGGTACTAAGTATTACGGAGTGCGTCATCCGGATTCTATTGCAGAACATGTTCAACGCACGGCCATAATCGGATACATATTGGCAAAACTTGAAAAAGCCGACGCCGAAAAAGTAATGTTGATGTGTTTAACACATGACAACGCCGAGGCCAGAATCACCGATTTGCATAAGCTTGCCAGGCATTATATCGACATACGTGAACCTGAATTTAAGGCTTATAGCGACCAAGTTGAAAAACTACCCGCTCATATTGCAAAAACGTTCTTGGAAAGTTTTAAAGATTTTGAAGACCTAAAGACCAAAGAGGCCGTTGTCGCCAAAGACGCGGATTATCTTGAAACGGTTTTTCAATGCAAAGAGTACGCTGAAATAGGCTACAGCGGATGCCTTAATATTCTTGAAAAAGCCGGAGAGCATTTACGAACCGCGTCCGCAAAAAAACTTTATAAGGAAGCAAAAGAAACTAGTTTTTCAGACTGGTTTCAACATATACGAAGTAAAATAAATTTTTCAAAATGATTGCATTTATTGAAGGACAAATACTAAAAAAACATGAAAAAGCGTTAATTGTACTGACTAATCAAATCGGCTACCTTGTTCACGTGCCGGCTCCCATTATTGACGAATCTACCGAAAATGAAGAAATACAACTTTTCATCCACACCAAAGTTCGGGAAGATGACATTAGCTTGTTTGGCTTCAAAAGTGAGGACCAATTAAATTTCTTTAAAAAATTAATTAACGTAAACGGAGTGGGCGCGAAAACGGCCGTAGACATTTTATCGGAAAATAATGACGAAATTAAAAACGCTATTTTTAAAGAAGATGTTTCACACCTCACAAAAGTGCCGGGAATCGGCAAAAAAACAGCCGAAAGAATTGTCGTGGAATTGAAAAATGCGCCTGAAATGTTCATTGCCGACATTTCAAATCACAAAGGCATTGGCGATGATTTTTCAAACGATGAAGTCATTGACGCGTTGTTAAACCTTGGATACGGCCGCGCCGAAATTAAAAGGACTCTTAAGTCAGTACCGGGTAATCTTCAAACAAGCGAAGAAATAATCACTTATTTCCTGCAAAACGTGTAATGAAAATTGAATCAAAAAACGCATTCCTTGTCACAAATCCATCAAATGTAAAATATTTGACCGGATTCAAAGGATCAAACGGACAAGTGCTTTTTACAAAGTCAAAAAAATACTTTTTAACGGATGCAAGATACATCCAATTCTTAAAAAGTTTAGATAAAAATTTTGATGGAATCATTTATTCAGACTTTCTTAAAACTATTACTAAGATCTTGAAAAAACATAAAACAAACATGCTTCAGCTTGAAGGAAATCACATTACATATAATCAATTTCAAAAAATCAAATCTGACTTAAAGCCAATCAAAATAATTCCCAACATAATGTCTATTGAAAAAGTAAGACAAGTTAAAAAAACGCATGAAATAAAACTTCTTCAAAAAGCACAGCAAATAAATGAAATCGTGTTTAAAAAAGTCGTCAAAGATTTAAAAAATGGGATCACCGAAATACAAATTGCTGAAACAATAAAAGAACTGGCAAAAAAAGAAGGCGCCGACGATATTTCATTTGAGCCTATCGCGGCGTTTGGGGAAAACAGTGCTAATCCGCATCATGAAAACACTAAACGCAAATTAAAAAAAGGAGACGTTGTTCTGATTGATATGGGTATGAAATATAAAGAATATTGTTCGGACATGACACGCACACTGTTCACAGCCAAACCTAACGCAAAACAAAAAGAAGTATACAATGTCGTTTTACAAGCCCAACTTGCGGCGGAAAAAGCGTTAAAAGCCGGCAAGAAAGGGGCCGAAGTCGACAAAACAGCCAGAACAATCATGAAAGATTTTCAATATGAACAGTTTTTTACACACAGCTTGGGGCATGGTATCGGCATCGACGTTCACGAATCCCCCGCTTTATCCACTAAAAATGATTTGCCCATTCCCGAAAATGCAGTCGTGACCATAGAACCGGGTATTTATCTACAGAAACTTTTTGGCGTTCGCATAGAAGATATGGTATTAGTTAAACGGCAAAAAAACATTAATCTTACAAAAGTACCCAAAGACATTGAAAGTCTTATATTAAACATTTCAAATTAATCCAATGGCAAAAAAAATAGGTGTACTAATTTTCCCTGGAACAAATTGCGAGAATGAAACAGTCAGATCATTGACAATTGCAGGTGCGAAACCGGAAATAATCAGATGGAATGATGATAAAGCACAATTCAAAAACTACGACGGTTTCATTATTCCCGGAGGCTTTTCATATGAAGACAGAGGCCGTTCCGGTGTTGTTGCGGCCAAAGATCCGGTCATGAACAAAATTGAAAAAGAAGCATTAAAGGGAAAACCTGTCCTCGGAATATGCAACGGCGCTCAAATTCTGGTGGAATCGGGCTTTATTCCGGGACTGCAGTTTCGCCGACTTGAAATGGCTTTAACATATAATGAACGCACATATAAGGGCAAAATTATGGGTACGGGCTTCTATAATGATTGGATTAATATTAAGGCCGATGCTCCAAAAAACAGATCGGCATTCAATAGATTTTCCACAAAAAAA
The DNA here is from genome assembly GCA_014729615.1 of Candidatus Peregrinibacteria bacterium. Taxonomy (GTDB): domain Bacteria; phylum Patescibacteriota; class Gracilibacteria; order UBA1369; family UBA1369; genus WJJQ01. The sequence continues at coordinate 18,304 of WJJQ01000138.1, forward strand.
ATTATGCGCATTCCGATCGCGCATGGCGAAGGAAGATTCCATACTGCTGATGAAAAAATGCTTGAAAAATTAATAAAAAATAATCAGACACTTTTCAGATATTGCGACGACCACGGAAAATACGATCAAAATTTTCCCGTAAATCCAAATGGCACAACATATAATCTGGCAGGAGTATGCAACCTTGAGGGAAACATATTAGCTTTAATGCCACATCCGGAAAGAACGTCAAATGGCCAGCCCGTTATCGATTCAATGGTGGATTATCTTTCTGAACGCGGCAAACTGAAACCTGTCATTAAAACAAAGCAAAACACGCCTGAAAAAATAAAGCTGCATCATCACACTCATCAACCCGAAATAAAAATTCATGTCAAAATGATAATAACCGACAATGAAGAACGAACCATTGAAAGCGCGGCCAAAAAAATCGGATTCCCCGACGCCATGCTTCATAAAGAGCAATATTATAGCATCTGGGTAAGCAAAAAAAAGGACCTGCTCGACATAGCAACAAAAATTATCAGATCCGGTGAATTGGTTAATCTAAATAAAGAAATACCCACTATAATTATCGACAAAAAAGTATATGGATATGATAAAAACACGGGTCTTTTCGCAAAAAAACACAAAGCACTGGGCAATGCTCAATACTATGTGGTAGAGTCGGGAAATTACGGCGGTAAAAATGCATTTAATAAATTGAAACCGTATTTTACCAAAGAAACTATCGCTAAAATTGAAAAAGGAGTTTTTTGGGCTATTAAAATGAAACGAAAAACACAAATCAATAAACTCTTACAATCACATCTTTTACATAATCCGCATGCGACTCAACTGTTAGCATGTTAACCCCTTAAATCATGTGTGGAATTTTCGCTTATTCAGGACATCAGGAAAACGCAGGTGAAATTGTAATTAAAGGACTGAAAAAACTTGAATACAGAGGTTATGACTCTTGGGGAATTGCTTTCAATAAAAACTCTAAGCTTGATTCTATCAAGCAGGTGGGTAAAATTGGCGAATATGACGTCAAATCAGCTAATATACCGACATCTGAAATAGCTATCGGTCATTCAAGATGGGCTACACATGGCGGCGTAACTGTTGAAAACGCGCATCCTCACCTTGATGAAAACAACGATTTCGCCGTGGTACATAACGGAATAATTGAAAATCATGAAGAATTGCGCGACGAGTTACAAAAAAAAGGGTACAAATTCAAATCATCCACGGACACTGAAACTATAGTCCATTTATTGGCTGATTTCAGTAAAAGCAACGATTTTTTAACAGCCGCCAAGCTCACCCTTAAAAAATTAAAAGGGCGCTATGCCGTGCTATTGATTAAAGGCGGTGAGCATAAAATAATTGCCGCCAGACGAGGATCCCCCTTAATTGTGGGAGTAGGTGAAAATGAGTATTTTATAGCATCCGACATACCCGCGTTTTTGGAA
>WJJQ01000139.1 GCA_014729615.1 Candidatus Peregrinibacteria bacterium
GTTTTAAGAGAGGTTTGGGCGGTTACTTATTTAGCTTTGGCCGTTTTGATTTACTTAAGTTTGGGTGGGAATTTTGGTGTGCCGGGTGAACTTTTGGTAGGCTTTTTAAAACCGATTTTAGGCTGGGGGATACAGGTTTTGCCTTTTGCTTTCTTGGGTGCTTCTTTAATGCTTTTTTTATCAAAAAAAATTGCCTTTCCTTTATCGCGAATTTTGGGGATTTTTTTATTGGGGGTGTCTCTCTTAAGTATTTTGCATTTATATGTACCGATGGAATCGCTGTTTTCTGAAGCGCAGGCGGGTAATTATGGCGGATATGTGGGTTTCGTGACTAATTTTTTGATGCAGGAGGTTTTGGGAGTTGGTCAAATAGGTGCAGTGGCGGTTTTTTTGGCTATGCTATTAATAGGGATTTTATTAACTTTTGAAATTTCACTTGTGGCGCTTATTTCCTTTTTAAAGCCCAATATAAAGATTGTTCGTCAGCCGACGGCCAAGAAGTCGGAATCTAAGAAAAAAGAGGTTAAAGTGGTTAAACCGGAAGACATTGAAGATGACGAAGATGATGATGTCAGTGAGGAAAAATTTGAAAATGAAAGATTTAAGGCTTTATCGGACGAGTCAGCTAGTATGGTTACCATTAAGCGGCCAATTACGCCTAAAAAAGTTCCATCTGAAGAAAATGTAATACAAATTCGTGAAGAAGATAAACCTAATCCGGAGCAGGTTTTAAGATCAGAAGCCGGAGATTATAAGTGGGAACCGCCACCAATGGATATTTTACATCCGGCGGTTGAAGATATTGCTTCCGATGATGGGGTTTTGCAAGAAAACGCCAAAACGATACGTGATAAATTAAAGCAATTTGGTATTAATGTTGATATGCATGAAGTGCATGTGGGGCCGACTGTTATTCAATACACTTTACGACCTAATGAAGGTATTAAACTTTCCAAAATTACCGGGCTTAAGAGTGATTTGGCTTTGGCATTGGCTGCAAAAGCGGTTCGTATTGAGGCTCCCATACCCGGTAAGTCGTTGGTTGGAATTGAAGTGCCGAATGATCATAGAACAGCTGTTCATCTCAGAGAGCTTTTGGAATCGAAGGAATTCGCGGAAATTGAATCCAACTTAAAAGTGCCACTTGGAAGAGATGTTTCAGGTAAGGCTGTTTGCGCTGATCTTGCAAATATGCCGCATGTACTGATTGCGGGGGCAACAGGTGCAGGTAAGTCTGTTGGAATGAACTCGTTTTTGGCGGCTATGCTTTACCAGAACTCACCCGCGGATTTAAAACTTATCATGGTTGATCCAAAGCGCGTTGAGTTGACTGTTTACAATAATATTCCTCATTTGCTTACACCGGTAATAACTGATCCTGAAAAAGCCGCGGTTGCGTTGAGGTGGACGGTAGCGGAAATGAACCGTCGTTTGCAAATGCTTTCAGAGAAAGGATACAGAAACATTACTGAATATAACTTGGCTGCATCTAAAGCAAAAGAAGATGATGATTTGCAAAAAATGCCAAACATTGTGGTGGTTATTGATGAGTTGGCGGATTTGATGATGGCGGCGGGGAAAGAAGTAGAGGCTTCTATATGTAGAATTGCGCAAATGGCGCGTGCTGTGGGAATTCATTTAATGATTGCCACTCAAAGACCTTCTGTTGATGTTATCACGGGTCTGATTAAGGCAAATATTCCTACGAGAATCGCTTTTGCCGTAAGTAGTGCCATAGATTCCAGAACCATTATAGACGGATCAGGCGCCGAAGATTTGCTCGGGAAAGGGGATATGCTTTACTTGCCTCGTGGAATGGGTAAACCTATGCGTATTCAGGGGATTTTCATTTCTACGAAGGAAATTGAGCGTATAACCAATTATTTAAAAACACTGGCTCCGCCAAACTATCTTGAGGAAATCACTTCAACTAAAACCGCAGGGCAAAAATTGACGGGAGTGCCCGATTCAGCCGCTTTGGAAGGTGATGATCATATGTATGAAGAAGCATTGAAAGTTGTAATTGAAACCCGAAAAGCGTCCGCGTCTTTGTTGCAACGAAGGCTTAAAATCGGCTATGCGCGAGCGGCCAGACTATTGGATATTATGGAGGAAAACGGTGTGATTGGTCCCGTTAACGGCGCAAAGGCCCGAGAAATTTTTGTGGAGTAGAAGGAGAGTTTTATTCCGGTACTTTTGGGAAAAGGGCGTATATAAAAACAAAGTAAGGTTCTAAAACCACTAGCATGGTTTATATATTTTTTATGTCAGCAAGGTGTTGACAATTGAGTTATAAATAGTATATTAAGGTTCTTTTTTTAAATATATATGGAAAGAATAAATGAAATCGAAAAAAAATCATTGTTAAATAATGTTTTAAGTGTTGGTAAATCAATAAACAAAGTAGTTTTGGCAATAAGTATGGGGGTATCAGGTTGCGCCTTGGATGCTTCCGGAACGATGGTTGTATCTAATGATGCGGATGGAGGCAGATGGCAAACCGGAGGAGTGGAAAGTGGTGGGAATGTAAATATCAGTCAAGCGGGAAATGATAATGGTGGAAAAGGTGGGATCGCAGGAATAGGAGGAAGCGTTAATGTGGGACAAGGCGGAGAAGTTACAGGCGGTCAATCATCAACAGGCGGTATTGAAAATACCGGTGGATTTGCTACCGGTGGTACAGAAACCGGCGGAACCGGTGGTACAGGTGAAACAGGAGGAAATGCCGGTATGGCGGGGTCAGGAGGAAATGTTGATTTGCCCTGCAGTGACGCGACTGCTGTTGTTTACCCGGGTTCATTGAATGAATATGAATTGATTTGGTATGATACTGCGGGTGACATTCACGCTGAAACATATAATAATTCATCCGCGGAGCGAAGTGCGCATACCTATTTACGAGCAGACGCGGGATCAAGATTAGTTGCTCATTTCAGACCCAGAACAACCGCTAATGAAGGAACCGAGTCTGCATTCCAAGTAAAAATTGAAATAGGTGAAGGTTGTTCACTTTATTGTGACGCAAGAGGAATGGGGGAAACTGAATTTTTATCATATGCCGATATGGATTCTTTTCGAACGGTCAGTACCGGCAGTATGCTGGAGTTGAATTATTCAAAATATGATCTTGATGCTTCACCCGCAA
>WJJQ01000140.1 GCA_014729615.1 Candidatus Peregrinibacteria bacterium
CTCCATTTCAATGTCCTGCCAGTCGGCCATGTGCTGCTTTTCCAGCTTTTTAAGCTGGTCGACATGTTTGACTGAAAGCTCGGCGAATTTGCGACGTTCTTCTTCGAAAATGCGAATAAGTTCGTCGACTTGTTCCTGACGGAGTTTGGGTAATGAATTGATTATTCTTTTCTTTTCTTCTTTGGTTAGCGATATGGATCCTGCCAACAAATGTAAAAATTTTTGTTCGTCGAAATTCAAATTATGCGCGGGAAGCTTTACATTAATTGTGTTCGGTAGTTGCTGACCGATTTGATAATTAGCGGGAGTTTTGTCTTCAGGGGGTGGAGGCACAGGTGCTCCGCCCGGCATACCTGCGGGCATTCCACCGGGTATTCCGCTTGGCATACCTGCGGGCATACCCTGATGTGGGGGGAACCCCTGAGGCATAGGCGCGCCGCCCTGTGGATTTTGCATATTCCCCTGACCCGGCTGACCCTGGCTTTGTTGCGGGTTTTGCGGTTGCTGTGATTGATTTTGTTCGTCCGCCATATAAAAAAGTTATCGGATAACATTATACTCGTAAATATTCTTTTGTCACATCAAATTCTATGCTTTACTTTTTGCCCGCTTTGCTTTACTATTTTAGTGTATCGCTTTACTTTTTTTATATGGATAATACTGAATCAATCGTGTCCTCAAAAAATCAGGTCGTAATCCCCGCCTGGGTGCGCAAATCCCTAAAAATTGGCCCTAAAACAAAAATTACGTGGGTACAGACATCTCCCAATCAGGTAACAATGGTTGTTAAAAAGAATGACAATCCTGCTAATTTACATGGTATACTGAAAAAATATGGGTCTCAAGATGGCCTGGTTGATGAATTTATAAAGGAGAAAAAGCACGAAATAGAACTTGAAAAATAACGCTCATGAAATTACTTGACGCTTCCGCTCTTCTCGCATTTATAAATAAGGAAGAGGGCGGTATTACAATAAAGAATTTACTTGATGATGCTTATCATTCAGGATCAGCAATTTTTATTCATCAAGTCAATTTTATTGAGGTTAAATATAAGTGCAATAAAAATTTTGGTATTGATTTTACGACGGCTTTGATGGCTGAACTTGACTCACCCTTTTTCGGTGTTATTAAGCTGATTGAAAACGCGGAAGCTCATTATGCGGCTACGTTAAAACACAGATATGGCCATTCTCTAGCGGATAATATTGCTTTATCTTGCGCGAAATTCAATGAGGCCGATTTTTATACGGCGCATCGCGCACTAAAGGAAACAGGTGAAAAAGAAGGGATTAACATGCAACTGATACGGTAAACGCTTCCTTTGTCTAATCTTTTCTAACAAAATGGTGGAGTTAGGGGGATTCGAACCTCCGGCCTCAGCAATGTCAATGCTGCGCTCTAACCAACTGAGCTATAACTCCACGTTTGCCCTTGGGCCTCGGATTTTATCACGCGTCGGGACTTACGTAAAGTGCGCGAATTTGATCCCTGTTGAAATAATGCTGAATACGTTTAACCAGCTTTTCACCCGCCTTAACTTCTTTTTTGGTTTTGTGGCGCCAAAGATCGGTTTTTCGGGGATGTTGAGCCCCAATGCTTCGTAAAATTGTATTTACCGCTGTAACATCCAGTCTTTCATTTTCGTAAATTTCAACAATTTGCGGTCTGGACTGATTAACGTAAAAGGGTGTTGCAAGTTTTTCAAAAGCCGATTTAAAAAGCGCATATTCCAATCCTTCGTCACCTGTAAATTCCAAAAGTCTGCTGGCAAAATGAAACGCAAAATTTCTGCCAAGCCACAGATTATTTTCATTATTGGTTTGTGTTTTTAAAAGGTTCGAGCCTTCAATTGAATCTTCATATTCACATATTTCTTCAATGCTCATTTTACAAACACTATCCCAAAGCGCTTTTACCGCTCCCGTTTTATAAACATTGAAATCGGTGTAATTTTGCTCGCCGGCTCGGCTTTGTTTAGCCAATAATCCCTCAAAAAACTGTGCGCGCAAAATTTCTTCATCCGTCACATTTTCTCCTCTTAAAATTCTCAATATGGCCGCTTGTTCACCAACCAAATGGTCATCGATTGACGCTCCAATAAACGTTTCATGTTCCAGCTCAAATCCGTCCCCCAATCGGCTTTCAATTTCTTTGCCAATGTCCTGATAAAGCGGATTTAAAGTAAGCAATATTTTGACTTTGTTTAGTCCCCTGCGTTTAGATATTTCTTCAATTATTTCAGGCGCGGTGTCAATTTTTCTGATCCAATTTTGCATTCTCATGCGTACCGCTCTAGCTGCGGCTTCAAATTTGCGTCTTCCCGCCTGTGCCATGGCCTTCCATTCAATGTCCGGATCAGCCAGATCAATATCTAAAGTACTTCCTCTTGCAACTACTTGAGCTACGTCGTCTCGACTTTTTTTATCGGGATAAGATTCGTGAAACGGATAAATAATTGTTCCGGGATTATCAATATTCCACTTTTGCATCAAATACATTTGTCTCAGCAAAAAAGCGTCCGGCCCACGCGACTGAAACATATGCGCCATACTGGCGGTATATGCCCTTATATAATTTTCAGGTTGAACATGAAAAGGTGCCTTTGTTGGATTCTTATCAATAAACCGTAGTTCCCAGGCTTGCTCGGCATCGGTATGTGTGCCCACAGTTTCTATGCCCAGCAAATTCATGGCTTTTTGATCGAAGTGGTCCGTGTAGACATGCTCAATCGCTTCATCTTGACTGTCAGTATCGTAGCGGGTGGAATTCCAAAAACATAGTGCTATTTCCGGCTTATTCATTGGCTTTTTTCATGGGTGGGAAAAATAAGGTGCGAGTATGACTTTTTGCTTACTTTTTGTCAATCGTTTAAAAGAGATTATCCAACCTCCCCGCATACCGGGTATGGGGCTTTACCCGGTATTCTTACTGGGTATGCGGTCTTACCCGGTATTCTTACTGGGTATGGGGCTTTACCCGGTATTCTTACTGGGTATGCGGTCTTACTCGGTAAAATTACCAGGTATGCGAGGGAGTGAGTTAATCTGAAATTGGTTTCAATTCTTTATCTTTTTTTTAGATCCATGTGCAAAACTGTGAGCATGAAATTTTTAATGGATTTATTTTTTCCGGTTTTGTGTATGGGATGCAACCGCTTGGGTGAAAGCTTTTGCGATGATTGCCTCAATACGCTTAAAACAGGTCGCTTAAATGCTGAAATCAGGCCATGCGAATATATTGACGCGCTTTACTATTTTGAAAGGTTTAGCGAAAAATCCCTGCTGATGCATTTGTTGCATTGCTTCAAATATGAATTCGTTAAAGATCTTGGGCCAAAACTTGGGTTATTAATGAAAGATATTTTGCCAAAACGAGCCTATACGATTGTGCCC
>WJJQ01000141.1 GCA_014729615.1 Candidatus Peregrinibacteria bacterium
GAAGCGGCGAGTTTGTTGGGAAGGCTTTGCAATGAGGATCCTGCGTATGTGCTAAATAGAATTGACGAATTTGATGAGGTTTTAATGGCGGGTGTGAAAGAAATTGCGTGTAAATATGATTTGCAGATTTGTGCAAAGAATATGGGAAATGTTTACACAGTTTGGGAAATTCTAATAAAGTGTGGTTTAGAACAACAGGTAAAAGATTTGCTTGGTTTCGTTTTTGACAGTGGCACTTTTGATGTACAGAATTTTCTGAATGGAAAGTTTTATGAGGACTTAGATTTGTCGTATAAGTATGTTTTTTTGAAAGAATTTGTAAGTTATGGTGATAAGCTTAGTTTAAATGCAAAGAAAAAAGTTTTGATGGAAATTGCAGAGAAAAGAATTGCACTTCGTACAAAAAAAATTATGAAGACAATTTTAGATGAAGATCCACTTTTTTTAGTTTCAGTATTTCAGCGGTTGGATGAGAAACAAATGAAGGAACTTGAGGCCTTATTGCTTGAATTAATTAAAAAAATAGAATTTGCTAAATTGATTAAATTATGGCCTTTATTTGCGACAGTAGGTATTTTGGATGGACCAATAAGAATCATGATTTCTGCTTTTATCGAAGATTGTGAGATTTTCGACTATTTAAATGAAAAAGAGGAAGGTTTAGCAAAAAAGATTATTGCAATCAAAAAAGATTATGCAGTTTTTATTGATCATTGTGGTATACATGATTTAGCCGGTTTGCCTGAAAGCAACTATGTGGTTAAGGTCGTTCTGGATTTGTTTACTCAAAGGGTGAGCGATGGGGATATAAATATACGGGATACAATGCCTATCTCGAATTCTGGTGAGAAAAAAGTATATGAGGCAAATATGTCAGGCTCAAAAGTGGACTTTGTAGCTTGTACAAATAAACCGAGAAAGCTTGTTAAACCTGTTGTATCCCATGTTCCAGAGAAACAACCAATTGATATTAATGTTCGATTGGCACAACTTAGGGAAAAATATAAGGATGCAATTGAAGAACAAACTTGGTCGATGCGGACAAGATCAGATTGGGAAAGGCGTTGTTGGCCTCTCTCTGACGAAAGGTATGATTTTAGAGAGGCAAATACAGTAAGGAAAGTTTGTGGTGCTAGTGCTATAAAAGATAAATTAGTTGCTAAAGTTAAGCCTATTATTGTAGAAGCAGGTGGTGGAATTAGGTTTTTATCCGATGTAATTGAAATACCGAGAGACATTATTGTTTTTCCGGGGGGATCTTTAAAAATTTATCGTGGTGCAAAATTGGTATTTACTAATAATGCAAAAATTATATGTGAAGGTAAAATTCTTGTGGAAGATGTTAAAGATAAAACTAACTTTCCTGAGTTTTGGGAGCCTATAGTAAAAATACAAGATGCAAACATTGAATTATCTGGTCCTTTTACTAAGGGTAGTTTTTTTAGAGATGTGCAATTTACCTCTTTAGGGGCAAATTTACATCCGGCTTTAGAACATAATGAATTTCCTTTTAAAATTATAAATGCCTCCGGAATAGCTTTTAAAAGGATAGAAATTTCGCAAGCAGGAAGTTCATGGCAGTATCCATTTCAAATTATTAATCCGGAAAATTTATATTTTGAAGAGGTTTATTTACAAAATGATTCCGGAAGGGGTATATTTCCTGATGATTTCGTCGATTATGATGCAAATTTGAAAGGGTGTTTACTAAATAGTAAGATCTAGATTCGTCTGAATCGTTTGTTTTAATCCCTCTATCCCATCTTTCGTTTGCGTTGAAATGCAGACTGGCCGGAATTTTTTGTATTTTTGCAATACTTTCTGTTTTTTGTCAAAGAACGGGGTTGACAGTAGGTCGAGTTTGTTGAAGACATAGATGATGGGTTTTAGGAGGAGGTCCATTTGGGCGAGGATATCTACCACGGTTTTAATTTTTTGGTTCATTTTGGGGTCGGAAATGTCGATGACGTGAAGGAGCAGGTCGGCTTCGATGGTTTCTTCCAGGGTGGAAGCGAAAGATTTAATAAGCTTTGGAGGGAGGTTTTGAATGAAGCCGATTGTGTCTGAAATAAGGACTTCTTGCTGGGAGTCGGGGAGCCACATTTTGCCGACGCGAGTGTCGAGGGTGGCGAAAAGTTTGTCGGCGGACAGGGCTCCTTTGCCGGTCAGGGCGTTTAAGAGGCTTGTTTTACCGGCATTGGTGTAACCGATGATTCCGACGGTTTTAAAGTTTTGGCGCCGACGGCGCTCACGATGCTTTTTGCGAACTTTGCGGCATTTGGCCAATTCTTTTTTAATGGCGTCTTCTTGCTTTTTTAAGTGGCGTTTCATGAATTCAATGTTGGTTTCACCAACTCCACGAGTACCGATTCCACCCGCTTGCCTGGACAGTTCCATACCCATACCGAAAATGCGGGGTCCCATGTGATGAATGCTGGCAAGCTCTATTTCAAGCTTGGCTTCTTTGGTGGACGCGTGTTTTTGGAAAATTTTGAGAATCAGGTCTATGCGGTCCCAAACAATAAGGTCGTGTTTGCGTACAAGTTCGCTTAAATTGTAAGTTTGACGCGGCTTAAGCTCGTTGTTGACGATTATTATGTCGGCTTTGAGAGATTTGTTTTCTTCAATGATTTCGTCGATTTTGCCTCGTCCGATGAAGGTTTTGTAGTCGGGATTAAGTTTTTTCTGGATTTTTTTGACCAGTACGACTCCGCCAAAAGTTTTAATTAAATTTTCAGCTTCCTGAAATTGATATTCAGCTGTTTTTTTGTCGATGTCGGGCGTAATGCAGTCAATAAGAATTGCTTTCAAAGGTTGGATTAGTTGTGTAGGAAATAAAAAAAGCCCCGCGCCTTGGACAAGGGCGGGGCGTGAAATTTACTAGTATCTCGCAAAGTGCGCGAATGCTTTGTTGGCTATTGCCATCTTGATTGTGTCTTCCTTTTTCTTGATGGACGCGCCTTCGCCGTTTGCCGCCGCCAATAGTTCATTGGCAAGTTTCTTGGACATGGGAGCACCTTTTCCGGCTCTGCTGGCTCCAATAAGCCATCTGAAAGCCAATGCGACCTGGCGTTCCGGTTTTACTTCAACGGGAATCTGATAAACGGCACCACCGATTCTTTTAGCTCTTACCTCAAGATTGGGTTTGATGTTTGTAATCGCTTTTTCAAACACTTTGTCAGGGTATTTGTCTTTTTCTGAAATTAGTGAAAGTGTGTCTTTAAAGATTTTTCTAGCGACGTTTTTTTTACCGTCATTCATTAGGTAATTAATGAATTTCTCCTGCAAAGGAGTGGAATTGTCCGGTACGTAATTGCATTTCTTTTGTGCCATATTCTTTAACTTATCTTAATTATTATTTCTTGGGTTTTTTGGTTCCGTAAAGCGAGCGTCCCTGTTTTCTGTCGTTTACGCCCTGTGTATCAAGTTTTCCACGAATAATGTGATAACGCACACCGGGTAAATCTTTTACTCTTCCACCTCTGATCATAACCACACTGTGTTCCTGTAAATTATGGCCTTCTCCGGGGATGTAAGCGTTAACTTCCACACCGTTGGTCAGTCTTACTCTGGCGTATTTTCGAAGAGCCGAGTTAGGCTTTTTAGGTGTCATGGTTGTAACTTTCAGGCAAACTCCGCGTTTTTGCGGTGCCGCAAGATCAACGCTAACGTTTTTCAATGTGTTCATTGAAGATAATAAAGCCGGTGCTTTACTTTTTTTCATTCTACTTTTGCGTGGTTTTCTGATTAATTGATTGATTGTAGGCATAATATTTCGTTTGATTTCTTTTGAATTGCGAGGGTTACTTTACATAAAGGGTAAAAATAATGCAAGAGCAATATTAAACAATTGTTAATTCCATGTTTTTGTCTTCTTCTTCATTATCTACAACTTTTTCTTCGATTACTTTTCCTTCCTTTTTCATTTGCTCCTTCATTTCTGTTGTAAGTTCAGGGTGTCTTCGAATAAACGTTTCTCCCGCAGGGATCAGTTTACCAATGATAACGTTTTCTTTAAGCCCTTCAAGATCATCCACTTTATTTGTAGTGGATGCTTCAACAAGCACACGAATCGTTTCCTGGAACGATGCCGCCGATAACCAGCTTTCAGTACATAATGAAACTCGAGTTAAACCAAGTAAAAGACGTTCACCCTGTAAAGGACGTTTTCCTTCTTCTTCAAGGGCTTTGTTGATTTCTTCAAACTTCATTATATCAACAAGTTCACCCGGTAATAAATGAGTGTCGCCCGCATCCAACACACGTACTTTAGAAAGCATTTGTCTTGCTATAATTTCAATGTGCTTGTCGTTAATTGTTTGTCCCTGAGAAGCGTAAATGCTTTGTACTTCAGTCATTATGTATTTCTGAACTGTGTACAGGTCGGTCAGTTTCATTAATTCACGTAGATTTAAATGTCCCGCAGTAAGTGCATCACCTTTTTTAACAATTTGATTGTTCTTAACTTTCAATGTTCTTTGAGCCGGAACTTTATAAACTTTGGTTACGTTTCCTTCTGAAACAAGAACAACTTTTGTGTCTGAAACGGATTGAACTTTTCCGGCTTCTTTTGCTCTTATTACGCTCTTATTGTGGTCGTTTTTGGCCAGTACATCTTTAATTTTAATTTTGTCACCTTCTTTGACGGCGGGGGAGTAGTCGCTGCTGAAAGGATATTCTTGTTCAATAGGTTCGTCGGAAGTTATGGTTATGTCTACGGTTCCACCTTTGGTGCTTACCTTTGCTTTACCGGAAATTTCGGCCAATACCGCCGGATTTTTTGGTGTTCTGGCTTCGAAAAGTTCTTCAACGCGTGTCAAACCTTGTGTAATGTCACCTTCACCGGCAACACCACCCATGTGGAAAGTACGCATAGTTAACTGTGTACCCGGTTCACCAATAGATTGAGCCGCTATAATACCAACGGCGGTTCCCAGATCTACAGTTTTATTTCGACCAAGGTCTCTACCGTAACACTTAACGCAAATTCCGCCTTTTGTCTGGCATGTCATAACCGAACGAACCAAAACTTTTTCGATATTGCGTTCATTAATAAGGTTTAAAGTAGCTTTGTCGATTTCAGTATCCGCATCGATTAAAACTTCTCCGGATTTTTTATCGATCACGGGTTGCGCGATCACGCGACCGTAGATTCTATGTTCGAACGATTCTCCGATTTGTTCACTTTCTTCACGTGTTACAACGTGAGCGTAGTCTGATCCGCAATCATATTCACGGATTACCACGTCTTGAACGGCATCCACCAAACGTCGGGTTAAATAACCCGCTTCAGCGGTTTTTAGCGCCGTATCGGATTTACCTTTACGTCCACCATGCGTCGCGATGAAGTATTCAAGAATGGTGAATCCTTCTTTCAAATTAGATTTGATCGGTAATTCAATGGTTCTACCTGCCGGATTGGCAACAAGTCCTTTGATACCGCATAGCTGAGTGATCTGTCCCCAGTTACCGCGGGCTCCGGAATTGATCATGTAATGAAGATCATTTTCATCATCAATGTTTTTGATCATTGAATTGGTGACTTTGGTCTTGGTTTCGGACCAAACTTTAATGGTGTGATTATATCTTTCGTCATCGGTCATTAATCCTTTGGAATAAAAGTCTGAAATTTGTTTAACTTTCGATGTCGCGTCGTCAATGATATCTTCTTTTTCTTCCGGAACAATCATATCTGAATGTGCGATTGAAAGACCTGATTTTGTCGCGAACAAGAAGCCGAGTCTCTTCAAATGATCCGCAAGTACAGATGTTTTTTCTTGATTGGTTTTGTTGTACGCGTCAGCTACGATTGCGGCCAGTTGCTTTTTGCCGACCGTTTCATTTATGTAATCGAGTTCTTCAGGTATAACGCTGTTAAAAATTAGTCTTCCAAGTGTTGTTTCTTTTAATTCGTCTTTTGTTCTTGCGATAATTGGTGCCTGGATATCAAGGTAACCCATTTGGTAAGCAATCATTGCTTCGTTAATGTTAGAAAAGGTCATTCCTTCACCGGTTTTACCTGGTGTCATTTTTGTCAGGTAATAACAACCAAGTACCATGTCTTGAGTGGGAGTGATGATAGGTTCTCCGGCTGAAGGCTTTAATAAGTTTGACGCTGAAGTAATGATCTCGTGAGCTTCTTTTTGCGCCTGGGCGGATAGGGGAACGTGAACGGCCATCTGGTCTCCATCGAAGTCGGCGTTGAATGCCGCGCAAACCAGTGGATGGATTTGAATCGCTTTACCTTCTACGAGTACGGGCTGGAAGGCCTGAATACCCAAACGGTGCAATGTCGGCGCACGGTTTAATAGTACATATCTGTCTCTGGTAACTTCTTCAAGAATGTCCCAAACCTCTTTTTTATTTGCGGTAATCAGTTTTTCCGCGTTTTTAATGTTGTGCGCGTATCCGTCACGAATCAAACGGCCTATAACGAACGGTTTAAACAATTCCAAAGCCATTGTCTTCGGAATTCCGCATTGATGCAGTTTTAATTTCGGACCGACCACAATTACGGAACGACCGGAATAATCGACACGTTTACCTAAAAGGTTTTGTCTGAAGCGACCTTGTTTACCTTTAAGCATGTCAGAAAGTGATCGCAGTTTTCTTTTATCGCCACTGTTGAATACTGTTTTACCTTGTCTTGCGCTATTGTTTAACAAAGTATCAACCGCTTCCTGCAACATACGTTTTTCATTTCGGCAAATTACTTCGGGTGCTCCTATGGCCATTAGTCTTTTCAGACGATTGTTTCTATTAATAACTCTTCGGTAAAGGTCGTTTAAGTCAGACGCGGCGAATCTTCCACCATCAAGTTGCACCATGGGTCGCAGATCGGGCGGAATGACCGGTAAGGTGGTCATAATCATCCATTCCGGACGAATTGCCGCTTTCATCAAGCTTCCGGCAAGTTTGATTCGTTTCATTATTTTCTTTTGCTTTTGTCCGGATGCTTTCTTTAGGTCAACATTCAGTTCGTGAATTAATTTTTCCAGATCAATTTCTTCGATTATTTGTCTGATTGCTTCCGCACCGATTCCGGCATTGAAAATTTGACCGAACTTTGTGGACATATCTCTGTATTCAAGTTCAGAAAGAACTTTACCTATTTTTAATCCTTCCAAATCGTTTTTGGTTGTGCGGTGCTGTTCGTCCAGTTCTTCAATTTTTTGAGCCAATTCTTTTTCTTTGCTTTCATCTTTTTTGGCTTCTTTATATTCGTCTTGCAGTTTCTTGCGAAGATTTTTATATTCGCTCGTTAATTGTTCTTTAGCTTCTATTTTCGCGTCGTCGTCTACTTTTGTTACAACGTATGCCGCGAAATACACAACCTGTTCGATGGCTTTAATGGGAAGATCAATAAGTAGCCCGATACGACTGGGTGTTGATCTTAAAAACCAAATGTGCGTTACAGGGACGGCAAGCTTAATGTGCCCCATTCTTTCGCGACGCACACTTGAGCGGGTTACTTCCACTCCACACTTTTCACAAATAACCCCCTTGTAACGAATTCTTTTATATTTTCCGCAATAACATTCCCAGTTTTTGGTGGGACCGAAAATTCGTTCACAAAAAAGACCGTCTCGTTCAGGTTTTTGTGTACGATAGTTGATGGTTTCAGGTTTCTTAACCTCACCATTTGACCATTCGAGAATTTCGTCAGGAGATGCCACCGCAATTGATATCGCGTCGAAATAATCGAGATTGGTTAATGTTGGTTTATCAAACTGTTTTGAGTTCATAGGTTTTTTAAAAAAAAATTATTATAATCCTAGATCAGAGTCGATATCGACTTTCTTTTGTTCCTCTTTTTCGTTTTCTTGAGGAGTTTCAGCAGAGCTTTCCTCTGTTGGTTTTTCTTCAGTGGGTTCTTTTGGTTCAGCTACCGGTTGTTCTGTCTTTTCTTCGCTTGGTTTTGAGGAAGAGTCAGTGTCGTAGTTTTCATTATCTCCGCTATTGTCGGGAATATAGTCTTGCATGTCGTCTCCTTCACTTCTTTTATCTAACATGATCATGTCTTGAACCACGATTTCCGTTCGGAATTTTTTTGTACCTTCCGGTGTGTCCCAGCTGCGGGTTTTTAAGTATCCTTCAACGTATACAAGTTTTCCTTTCTTTAAATATGTTGAACAAATGTCAGCAAGTTTTGCCCACGCAACCAAGTCATGATATTCGGCCGAATTCAATTTGCGACCATCTTTGGTTACCCATTCTCTGTTTGTTGCGATACCAAAAGTAACAACTTTTTGTCCGCTGGGTGTTTCGCGTGTTTCGGGATCCCGTGTCAGGTTTCCAACTAGAATAACTTTATTTATGCTTCTCATTATATTTTTAGGTTAATTGTTAAGTTTCTGTTAAACGGATAATTACAGGCCTTCTTCTTTTAGCTTTTTTTCTTCCTCCATTAAATCTTCTTCAGTTGGTTCGTCATCGGCTGTTTCAACGGGTTCTTTGATTTCAATTTCGTTCTCGTCACTTTCAAGCGCTTCAATTGCCGCTTCTTCTTCACCCGAGACTTCATGCATTCCCCCCTCCGGTACTGATGGCTCTTGCGCCTGTTTTCCAAGTGATTCCTTAATATCCGGATCAAGCTCTTCCTGTTCGTCCGGTGATTCTTTTAGTACCGCTTCTTCTTCAAGGCTTTCCTCGATTGTGTATTCACTTTCTTCTCTTTCCATTGCCGCTTGATTTGTTTGAAGCAGTTTAACGCTAAGTCCCAAACTTTGAAGTTCTTTAACAAGCACGTTGAATGATTCAGGCGTTCTTGGCTTTTTAATGCCTTCACCTTTAACAATCGATTCATATGCTTTCGCACGACCGTAAACGTCATCAGATTTAATGGTTAACATTTCTTGCAAAGTATGCGCCGCGCCGTAAGCTTCAAGCGCCCATACTTCCATTTCTCCGAATCTTTGTCCTCCATGTTGCGCTTTTCCACCCAAAGGTTGTTGAGTTACAAGCGAATAAGGACCAACCGATCGAGCGTGAATTTTGTCTTCAATCAAGTGACTTAATTTCAAGATGTAAGTGATACCTACTGTTGTTTTTCTGTCGAAAGCTTCACCTGAAAGCCCGTCATAAAGTTGGATTTTACCTTCTTCCGGCAGGTTGGCATCTTTTAATAATTCCGGAATTTTTTCGGTTGGAATTCCGTTTAAAGCCGGAGTCGCAACTTTAATTCCCATTTCTTGAGCCGCCCATCCGCAGTGGGTTTCAAGAATCTGTCCAATGTTCATACGTGAAGATACACCAAGCGGATTTAGAATAATGTCTACCGGTGTTCCGTCAGGCAAAAATGGCATGTCTTCACGAGGCACAATGATTGATATTACACCTTTGTTACCGTGGCGACCCGCTATTTTGTCTCCAATGGAAATTTTTCTTGTCTGTGCAACGTTAACTTTAATCTGTTGGTTAACTCCCGTAGGTAATTCGTCGCCGTTTTTTCTTGAGAAAATTTGAACTCCAACGACTTTGCCGCCTTCTCCTCCGGGTAATTTTAGCGACGTGTCTTTAACGTCACGCGCCTTGTCACCGAAAATAGCTCTTAAAAGTCTTTCTTCCGCGGTTAATTCCGTTTCACCTTTTGGAGTGATTTTACCGACTAAAATATCACCTTCATGTACGGTCGCGCCGATACGAACGATTCCGTTTTCATCAAGGTCTTTCAGTCTTGCTTCACCAACGTTGGGAATATCTCGCGTAATTACTTCCGGTCCGAGTTTTGTGTCGCGGACGTCGATTGTAAATGTTTCAATGTGAACGGAATCAAATACACCGTCTTTAACAAGTCTGTCAGAAATAATTACGGCATCTTCAAAGTTGTAACCTCCCCAAGACATGTAAGCTACCAAAAGGTTTTGTCCAAGAGCAAGTTCACCTTGTTCGGTTGCGGCTCCGTCGCTTAAAATGTCTCCTCTTTTTACTTTTTGACCTTTAACTACTCGCGCTCTTTGGTGTAAACATGTTCCCTGGTTTGATCTTTCGTATGTTAGTAATTTATAAGTCGATTTTTTACCATTGTCATAAATAACCTGAATTTGTTCAGCATCCACGTAAGATACGACACCGCTGTCTTCGGCCAGAGCAACCTGACCTGAACTTTTCGCCGCTAATTCTTCCATACCCGTTCCTACAAGCGGAGCTTTCGGATTTAGCAGTGATACGGCTTGACGTTGCATGTTTGATCCCATGGAAGCACGAGTGTTGTCATCATGCTCAAGGAATGGAATCAATGCTGTGGTTTCTGAAATAATTTGTTTCGGAGAAACATCCATATGCGTAACCTCTTCAGCATCGATCATGTTGGCTTCACCGTTTACGCGGGCGGAAACCTGTTCGTTAACAATTTCTCCTTTTTCATTAAGGATTGTATTCGCTTGCGCGATTATTAGGTCTTTTTCTTCATCCGCGTCGAAATAAAGAGTGTTTTCCGTCAAATATGGTTTAACCGCAATTTTGTCCAATGGAAGTTTTTCAATTTCTTTTGCAAGTTTTGTGTCGACTTTTGTTCCGGCTTTAGCTACTACTTTTTTGGTCTTAGGGTTTGAAACAGATTCAGTAATGGTTCTTCCTTCCAATTCAGAAGCTTTATTTTTCACGCTGTGAGAGACTTCTGTAAAAGGAGTTTCGATAAATCCGTATTTATTAACCCTTGCATATGTGCCCAGATGAACAACCAAGCCGATGTTTGGTCCTTCAGGAGTTGAAATCGGACAAATTCTTCCATAATGGGAAGCGTGTACGTCACGTACATCGAACGATGCCCTTTCTCTGGAAAGACCGCCCGGTCCCATGGCGGACAAACGACGTTTGTGTGCCAATTCGGCAAGCGGATTTGTTTGATCCATGAATTGTGACAGTTGAGAGCTTGCGAAGAATTCTCTTAATGCCGCGGTAATCGGTCTTGAGTTTACCAATTGTGTCGGTGTAACGGTTTCAAGATCCATTACGGTCATTCTGTCTTTTGCAATACGGTCGGTTCGAAGCAAACCCACTCTGAATTTGTTTTGTACTAGTTCACCAACGGCTCTTATTCTTCTGTTGGAAAGGTGATCTATGTCGTCGGACTGTAGTTCTTGATTATTCAATTTGATCAAATATTTCAGTATTTGAACAAGGTCTTCAACCTGGAAAACATGATGCTCTTTTTCGTTTGGAATATCGAGTTTGAATCGTTTGTTTAATTTGTATCTGGCAACCGGACCCATGTCATATTTTCTGTAATCAAAAAACATGGACTGGATCAATGATTTGGCGTTTTCAGGTGTGGCCAAATCGCCCGGTCTGATTTTTCTGTAAATGCTTTGGTATGCTTCGTCGACAGACTTTGCTGAATCTTTTTCAAGCGTTTTCTGCATGTAATTACTGTTTTCGTCCTTTGTTACATCTTTGAACAAGTCATTGATTTCTTTGTCCGTATTGAAGCCAAAAATTCTTAATAATGATGTAATGTAAATTTTTCTTTTACGATCAATTTTAACTGTTACTATCCCTTTTTTGTCAGTTTCAATTTCCAGCCAGGCTCCACGCTTGGGGATAATTTTTGCATTGTGCATGCCCGGCGCCAGTGAGTTTCTTGAAAAGAAAACTCCCGGAGATCTTACAAGCTGGGAAACCACTACTCTTTCGATACCGTTAACAATGAATGTTCCCCGTTTGGTCATTAACGGAACACCTCCAAGAAAGACATCCTGTTCTTTAATTTCACCGGATTCTTTGTTTACAAGTTGAACATGTACTTTTAAAGGTGCTTCGTAGGTAAGGTTTTTTTGTTTGCAAGTTTCAGCGTCATACTTTGGTTCTCCAATAGAATGATTAAGAAAATGCAATTCCATTTTTTTGCCCGAAAAGTCGATGATGGGACTTACTTCGTCCAGTAATTCACGGATTCCATCTTGTAAAAACCATCTGTATGAATCAAGCTGTACTTCAATTAAATTTGGCAGTTTAACATCTTCATCAAGTCGAGCGGAATAATATTTTCGTCCGCTTACTTCTTTAATGAAAATGTCTTCTTTCGGTAAAAGAGCGTTAATTTCTTCGCTTACAGTGTCTTTTAATTTTTTGGAAGCTTTAACAACTGCTTTTTCCACCTTTTTGTCAGTTTTTTTATCCGCTTTTTTGGGACTGACTGTTTTGGGTGTTTTTTCTTTAGTTGCCTTGGTAGTTTTCTTAGTCTCTTTTTTTGTAGTTTTTGCTACTTTTGGAGTGGCTGCGCTTTTTGTTTTTTTGGAATCAGAAACTTTTGCCGCTTTTTTCTTGGTTGTGTCCTTTTTAGCGGCCTTTTTTTCGGTTTTCTTAGGCATAGGCAAAATATGGGTAAATAGCTATAGGAATTGTGTCCGTAAAGACACGAAAATCGTTATTGCTATCCCTCACAACGCAATCGGCTGAACTCAATGGGTTCCCTTGATAGCTAGAGATATTTTATTGATAAAAAAGCATAAGTCAAATTTTTTTTGAAATATTTTTTACTTGACCTGTATTGAAATTATGGTTTTTTGCTAATCGTCGCTTTCTTCGCCCTCCGCCGGTTTTTTGATATTTGTAAAATAACTATCAAAAAATTTCTTTTGCTCTTTTAGATTATCTATCAATTTTTCCTGGTCGTTCACATCCAAAAATTTTCCGTTTAGTTTAAGGGAAATTGTAC